>CAKMOM010000046.1:0-14987 GCA_927910965.1 uncultured Streptococcus sp. | reverse complement strand
ATCTCATCGCATTCTTCCTCTTCATACTATGGAGTATATCCTTGGTTTGTGGCGAGTTGGCAGATTTGCTGACGCAATTGATTCAAGAAAATGAAGAAGGAGGAACTATTGGGGGACTATACAGAGGACCATGTCACCTATGAACTCAGTCAACTTTTGTGCTCAAGTCTATCTCTATAAGGGCTATATTTTACAGGACCTCTACAAGTACCAGTTGGAGAATCGTCATCCTTATTTTTTGATGGAACATGATTTTAGGGGAACGGCAGAGGAGATTTTTCATGCCTTGCCTGCCTTTCAGCAGGGGACGGATTTGGATAAGAAAATTCTCTGGGAATGGCTCCAGTTAATCGAATATATGGCTGAAAACGGTGGCCAGCATATGCGGATTGGTCTGGATTTGACATCTGGTTTTCTTGTCTTTTCAAGGATGGCAGCTATTTTAAAACGGTATTTGGAATACAATCGTTTTATCACCATTGAAGCCTATGATCGGACTCGGCATTATGATTTGCTGGTTACCAATAACCCGATTCATAAGAAGGAACAGACCCCAGTTTATTATTTAAAAAACGACTTGGATATGGAAGATTTGGCGGCTATTCGTCAGTTATTATTCACTTAAAAGGCTTGGTTGTTCCAGGTCTTTTTTGTGAAATTCACACAATCTCCTCACATTTTTAAAAAATTAAAAAAAGTTGATGAACAAGAAAACGCTTTATTTTGTATACTAGTTACTGTAAAGAGGAAACATCCTCAAGATCTTTATCAGGAGGACAGCACATGTCACAAGAAAAATACATCATGGCCATTGACCAGGGGACTACAAGCTCTCGTGCCATTATTTTCAACAAAAAAAGGAGAAAAGGTCAGCTCGAGTCAAAAAGAGTTTACCCAGATTTTCCCTCAGGCAGGTTGGGTAGAGCACAATGCCAATGAAATTTGGAACTCCGTCCAGTCAGTTATTGCGGGTGCTTTCATCGAAAGTGGTGTCAAGCCAAATCAAATTGAAGCAATCGGGATCACCAACCAGCGTGAAACAACTGTTGTCTGGGATAAGAAAACAGGGCTCCCTATCTACAACGCTATCGTTTGGCAATCACGTCAGACAGCACCTTTGGCTGAGCAACTAAAAAGCCAAGGTTATGTGGAAAAATTCCATGAAAAGACTGGTTTGATCATCGATGCTTACTTCTCTGCGACCAAGGTTCGTTGGATTTTGGATCATGTAGAAGGCGCTCAAGAGCGAGCAGAAAAAGGGGAATTGCTCTTTGGTACTATCGATACTTGGTTGGTTTGGAAATTGACTGACGGTGCGGCTCACGTGACTGACTACTCAAACGCAGCTCGTACCATGCTTTATAACATTAAAGAACTCAAATGGGATGATGAGATTTTAGAAATCCTCAATATTCCTAAAGCAATGTTGCCTGAAGTTCGTTCTAACTCTGAAATCTACGGTAAGACAGCTCCATTCCATTTCTACGGTGGAGAAGTGCCAATCTCAGGTATGGCTGGGGACCAACAGGCAGCCCTCTTTGGACAGTTGGCCTTTGAACCTGGTATGGTTAAAAATACTTATGGAACAGGTTCTTTCATCATCATGAATACTGGTGAAGAGATGCAGTTGTCTGAGAACAATCTCTTGACAACCATTGGCTACGGAATTAACGGCAAGGTTTACTATGCCTTAGAAGGTTCTATCTTCATCGCAGGAAGTGCCATTCAGTGGCTTCGTGACGGTCTTCGCATGGTCGAAAATTCACCAGAATCTGAAAAATACGCTCGTGATTCTCACAACAACGATGAAGTTTATGTCGTTCCAGCCTTTACAGGTCTAGGTGCTCCATACTGGAACCAAAACGCTCGCGGTTCTGTCTTTGGCTTAACTCGTGGAACAACTAAAGAAGACTTTATCAAGGCGACTTTGCAATCTATCGCTTATCAAGTGCGTGACATCATCGACACCATGCAAGTGGATGCTCAGACAGCTATCCAAGTCTTGAAAGTAGACGGTGGTGCAGCTATGAACAATTTCCTCATGCAGTTCCAAGCTGACATTTTGGGAATCGATATCGCACGCGCTAAAAACTTGGAAACAACAGCTTTGGGGGCAGCCTTCCTAGCAGGTTTGTCAGTGGGCTATTGGAAGGACTTGGATGAGTTGAAACTCTTGAATGAGACAGGAGAACTCTTTGAACCATCTATGAATGAATCTCGCAAGGAACAACTCTACAAGGGCTGGAAGAAGGCTGTAAAAGCAACCCAAGTCTTTGCGGAAGTAGACGACTAATACTGGAAGAATAAAGCGACTTAGTTAGAAAGTGTGTAAATATGGAATTTTCAAAGAAAACACGTGAATTATCAATAAAAAAATGCAGGAACGTACCCTGGACCTCTTGATTATCGGTGGAGGAATCACAGGGGCTGGTGTAGCCTTGCAGGCGGCAGCTAGCGGTCTTGAGACTGGTTTGATTGAAATGCAGGACTTCGCAGAAGGAACATCCAGCCGTTCAACAAAATTAGTTCACGGAGGTCTTCGTTACCTCAAACAATTTGACGTAGAAGTTGTATCAGATACTGTTTCTGAACGTGCAGTGGTTCAACAAATCGCACCACACATTCCAAAACCGGATCCAATGCTCTTGCCAGTTTACGATGAAGATGGAGCGACCTTTAGCCTCTTCCGTCTGAAAGTAGCCATGGACTTGTATGACCTTTTGGCAGGAGTTAACAACACACCAGCTGCTAACAAGGTTTTGAGTAAGGAAGAAGTCTTGGAACGCCAGCCAAACTTGAAGAAAGGAAGGCTTGGTAGGAGGTGGGGTTTACCTTGACTTCCGTAACAACGATGCACGTCTCGTGATTGAAAACATCAAACGTGCCAACCAAGACGGTGCCCTCATTGCTAACCACGTGAAGGCAGAAGGCTTCCTCTTTGACGAAAGTGGCAAGATTACAGGTGTTGTAGCTCGTGATTTGTTGACAGACCAAGTCTTTGAAATCAAGGCCCGTCTGGTTATCAATACAACAGGTCCTTGGAGTGATAAGGTACGCAATTTGTCTAATAAGGGAACCCAATTCTCACAAATGCGTCCAACTAAGGGAGTTCACTTGGTAGTGGATTCAAGCAAGATCAAGGTTTCACAGCCAGTTTACTTTGACACAGGTTTGGGAGATGGTCGTATGGTCTTTGTTCTCCACGTGAAAACAAGACTTACTTCGGTACAACGGATACAGACTACACAGGTGATTTGGAACATCCAAAAGTGACGCAGGAAGATGTAGATTACCTACTTGGCATTGTCAATAACCGCTTCCCAGAAGCCAACATTACTATTGATGATATCGAAAGCAGCTGGGCAGGTCTTCGTCCATTGATCGCAGGCAATAGCGCTTCTGACTACAATGGAGGAAATAACGGAACCATCAGTGATGAAAGCTTTAACAACTTGATTACGACTGTTGAATCTTATCTCTCTAAAGAAAAAACTCGTGAAGATGTAGAGGCTGCTGTTAGCAAGCTTGAAAGCAGTACCTCTGAGAAACATTTGGACCCATCTGCAGTTTCTCGTGGTTCTAGCTTGGACCGAGATGATAATGGTCTCTTGACCCTTGCTGGTGGTAAAATCACAGACTACCGTAAGATGGCTGAAGGAGCTATGGAGCGCGTGGTTGACATCCTCAAAGCAGAATTTGACCGTAGCTTTAAACTCATCAATTCTAAGACTTACCCTGTTTCAGGTGGGGAATTGAACCCAGCAAATGTGGACTCAGAAATCGAAGCCTTTGCGCAACTTGGAGTGTCACGTGGTTTGGATAGCAAGGAAGCTCATTACCTAGCAAATCTTTACGGTTCAAATGCACCGAAAGTCTTTGCTCTTGCTCATAGTTTGGAACAAGCACCAGGACTCAGCTTGGCAGATACCTTGTCCCTTCACTATGCAATGCGCAACGAGTTGGCTCTTAGCCCGGTTGACTTCCTTCTTCGTCGTACCAACCACATGCTCTTTTATGCGTGATAGTTTGGATAGCATCGTTGAACCAGTTTTGAATGAAATGGGACGATTCTATGATTGGTCAGAAGAAGAAAAAGCAGGCTACCGTGCAGATGTCGAAGCGGCTCTCGCTAACAACGATTTAGCAGAATTAAAAAATTAAGAAAAAATAAAAGAGGTGGAGGGCAGCATTCCTTGCCGCCCGCCCCTTCTTTTTAATGGAGACAGAAAGATGATGAATGAATTATTTGGAGAATTTCTAGGGACTTTAATCCTAATTCTTCTAGGAAATGGTGTTGTTGCAGGTGTGGTTCTTCCTAAAACCAAGAGCAACAATGCAGGTTGGATTGTGATTACTATGGGTTGGGGAATTGCTGTAGCCGTTGCGGCTTTTGTATCTGGCACGCTCAGCCCAGCCCACCTAAATCCAGCTGTAACGTTTGCGATGGCCTTAAAAGGAACGCTCTCTTGGGCTTCCGTTTTCCCATACATCCTAGCTCAGTTCGCAGGGGCTATGCTGGGTCAGATTTTGGTTTGGTTGCAATTCAAACCGCATTATGAGGCAGAAGAAAATGCAGGCAATATCCTGGCAACCTTCAGTACTGGACCAGCTATAAAAGATACTGTATCAAACTTGATTAGTGAAATCCTAGGAACTTTTGTATTGGTATTAACAATCTTTGCTTTGGGACTTTATGACCTTCAAGCAGGAATCGGAACCTTCGCAGTGGGAACTTTGATTGTCGGTATCGTTCTATCACTAGGTGGAACAACAGGTTGTGCCTTGAACCCTGCGCGTGACCTTGGACCTCGTATCATGCATAGCATCTTGCCAATTTCAAACAAGGGAGACGGAGATTGGTCTTACGCTTGGATTCCAGTTGTGGGACCTGTTATCGGTGCAGCCTTGGCCGTGCTTGTATTCTCGCTTTTCTAATCTAGAAAACAATTATGTTGATAGAGCTTGAGATGAAAATCTCAGGCTTTTTTAAAAATATTCATAGAAAAACTGCATAATCTTTAAAATTAGCTTAAATGCAGTGAAAATGTACGGTAAACAATTGAAAGATTACCCTAAAAAATGGTACAATGGTAGAAAAATACTATAGTAAGAGTCTATCTTATTTAGCAAAAATTACAGAAATGAATGGTTTTTCTTGATGAAACAGAGAAAAGAATTGTACCTCTTTCTTGGTCGGACAGCCTTGTATTTTCTTATCTTTCTAGGGCTGCTTTACTTCTTTAGCTATCTTGGTCAGGGTCAAGGAAGCTTTATCTATAATGAATTTTAACTTGAAGGAGAATCCCTATTGTGTCAAATAAACCAATAGCAGATATGATTGAAACCATTGAGCATTTTGCTCAGACCCAGCCTAGCTATCCTGTTTATAATGTTTTAGGGCAGGAACACACTTATGGCGATTTAAAGGCTGATTCGGATAGTTTAGCTGCAGCCATCGACCAACTAGGATTGCCTGAGAAGTCTCCTGTAGTCGTTTTTGGTGGTCAAGAATATGAAATGTTGGCAACTTTTGTAGCACTGACTAAGTCAGGTCATGCCTACATTCCAATTGACAGCCATTCGGCCTTGGAGCGAGTTTCAGCTATTTTAGAAGTAGCGGAGCCAAGCTTGATTATTGCCATTTCAGACTTTCCATTGGGTCAGATTTCTACGCCAATGATGAATCTAGCTCAGGTTCAAGAAGCCTTTGCCCAAGGGAATAACTACGAAATCACGCATCCAGTTAAGGGAGATGATAATTACTACATTATCTTTACTTCTGGTACGACTGGTAAGCCTAAAGGAGTGCAGATTTCACATGATAATCTCCTCAGCTTTACCAACTGGATGATTACGGATAAGGAATTTGCGACACCAAGTCGTCCGCAAATGCTGGCTCAACCGCCTTATTCTTTTGACCTGTCTGTCATGTACTGGGCTCCAACCTTGGCACTTGGTGGTACACTTTTCGCTCTTCCTTCAGCTATTACTCAGGACTTTAAGCAACTCTTTGCGACCATCTTTTCATTGCCAATCGCTATCTGGACATCAACACCGTCTTTTGCAGATATGGCCATGTTGTCTGAAGACTTCAACAGTGAGAAAATGCCTGGAATCACGCATTTCTACTTTGATGGCGAAGAATTGACGGTTAAAACAGCTCAAAAACTGCGTGAGCGTTTCCCAAATGCCCGTATTATCAATGCCTACGGTCCAACAGAAGCAACAGTAGCCCTATCAGCTGTGGCCGTGACAGATGAGATGTTAGCGACTCTCAAAACGCCTACCAATCGGCTATACCAAGGCCGACTCTCCAACCTTTATCATTGATGAGGAAGGCAATAAATTGCCAAATGGCGAACAGGGAGAAATCATTGTTTCTGGACCAGCCGTTTCAAAAGGTTATATGAACAATCCTGAAAAAACGGCAGAAGCCTTCTTTGAGTTTGAAGGTCTACCAGCCTACCATACAGGAGATGTGGGAACTATGACAGATGAAGGCTTGCTTCTCTACGGCGGACGCATGGACTTCCAGATTAAGTTCAACGGTTACCGCATTGAGTTAGAAGATGTCTCTCAAAACCTCAATAAGTCTCGCTTTATCGAGTCTGCTGTAGCTGTGCCACGTTATAATAAAGACCACAAGGTGCAAAATCTATTGGCTTATGTCATCTTGAAAGACGGTGTTCGTGAGCAGTTTGAGCGAGATATCGATATTACCAAGGCTATCAAGGAAGACCTGACAGACATCATGATGTCCTACATGATGCCGTCTAAATTCCTTTATCGAGACAGTTTGCCACTGACTCCAAATGGAAAAATTGACATCAAAGGATTGATTAACGAGGTGAATAAGAGATGATGGAGTTCTTTCAACAGCTTCCTCATTTAGAGCCATATGGGAATCCTCAGTATTTTGTCTATGTGATTGCTGCAACCTTGCCCATCTTTATCGGTCTCTTTTTCAAGAAACGCTTTGCCTGGTATGAAGTACTGGTTAGTCTCTTCTTTATCGTCACCATGTTGGTAGGTGGGAAGACCAATCAGTTGGCTGCCTTGGGTATTTACCTTTGCTGGGAAATATTGCTCCTGCTTTTCTACAAGCATTATCGAAAAAGCAAGGATGGCAAGTGGGTCTTCTACCTAGTTAGCTTTCTATCCCTCCTTCCGATTATCTTTGTCAAGGTGCAGCCGGCTATCAATGGAACGCAGTCTTTGCTGGGGTTCTTGGGAATTTCTTACCTGACCTTTCGTTCGGTTGGGATTATCATCGAGCTGAGAGATGGAGTGATTAAGGATTTTACCCTCTGGGAATTCCTCCGTTTCCTTCTCTTCATGCCGACCTTTTCAAGTGGCCCAATCGATCGCTTTAAGCGATTTAATGAAAATTATCAGACCATTCCTGAGCGAGATGAGTTGATGGATATGCTGGATGAATCTGTTCGCTATATCATGTGGGGATTTTTGTACAAGTTTATCCTAGCTCATGTTTTAGGAGAGACCTTACTCCCTCCTCTGAAGAATCTAGCCTTGCAGTCAGGTGGTTTCTTTAATCTCTATGCCTTGGTAGTCATGTATACCTTTGGTCTGGAGCTCTTCTTTGACTTTGCAGGTTACTCTATGTTTGCTTTAGCCATTTCAAATTTGATGGGAATTCGTAGCCCTATCAACTTTAACAAGCCCTTTTTATCAAGGGATTTAAAGGAATTTTGGAATCGTTGGCACATGAGTCTCTCTTTCTGGTTCCGTGACTTTGTCTTTATGCGAATGGTGATGGTGTTGACCAGAAAGAAGGTCTTTAAGAATCGCAATGTAACCTCAAGCGTGGCCTATATTGTAAATATGCTGATTATGGGATTTTGGCACGGTGTGACCTGGTACTACATCGCCTATGGACTCTTTCATGGGATTGGACTGGTTATCAATGACGCTTGGATTCGCAAGAAAAAAAACGCTCAATAAGGAACGGAAAAAAGCAGGGAAGCCTGCTCTACCTGAGAATCGCTGGATTCAGTTGCTTGGCATGGTTGTCACCTTCCATGTCGTCATGCTGTCATTCTTGATCTTTTCTGGATTTTTGAATGATTTATGGTTTAAAAAATAAAGGAAATAAAATATGGATATCAAATCAGAAGTTATCGAAATTATTGATGAGTTGTTTATGGAAGATGTTTCTGACATGATGGATGAAGATCTTTTTGATGCAGGTGTTTTAGATAGTATGGGAACGGTTGAATTGATTGTGGAGATTGAAAACCGTTTTGACATTCGTGTCCCTGTAACAGAGTTTGGTCGCGACGACTGGAATACAGCCAATAAAATCATAGCTGGTATTGTGGAGCTACAAAATGCTTAAACGCTTATGGATGATCTTCGGACCGGTCTTGATAGCTGGTTTGTTGGTTTTTCTGCTCATTTTCTTTTATCCTACTGAGATGCATCATAATCTAGGAGCTGAAAAGCGTTCAGCGGTGGCTACTACTATCGATAGTTTTAAGGAGCGAAGTCAAAAGGTCAGAGCCCTATCTGATCCAAATATGCGTTTTGTTCCCTTCTTTGGCTCTAGTGAATGGCTTCGTTTTGACGGTGCTCATCCTGCGGTATTGGCTGAGAAATACAATCGCTCCTACCGTCCTTATCTTTTAGGACAGAGGGGAGCTGCCTCGCTCAATCAGTATTTTGGGATGCAACAGATGTTGCCACAACTGGAGAATAAACAAGTTGTATATGTTATCTCACCTCAGTGGTTCAGTAAAAATGGCTATGAGCCAGCAGCATTTCAGCAGTATTTTAATGGAGACCAGTTGACCAGTTTTCTGGAACATCAATCAGGAGACCAGGCCAGTCAATATGCAGCGACTCGCTTACTACAGCAGTTTCCAAACGTAGCTATGAAGGATCTGGTTCAGAAGTTGGCAAGTAAAGAAGAATTGTCGACAGCAGACAATGAAATGATTGAATTATTAGCTCGGTTTAATGAACGCCAAGCTTCCTTTTTTGGTCAGTTTTCAGTTAGGGGCTATGTCAATTATGATAAGCATGTAGTTAAGTATTTAAAGACCTTGCCAGACCAGTTTTCTTATCAAGCTATAGAAGATATTGTTAAAGCAGATGCAGAAAAGAATACTTCCAATAATGATCTGGGAATGGAAAATTATTTCTATAATACGCAGATTAAGAAGGATTTGAAGAAATTAAAGGATTCTCAGAAAAGCTTTACCTATCTCAAGTCGCCAGAATATAATGACTTGCAGTTAGTGTTGACACAGTTTTCTAAATCCAAGGTAAACCCGATTTTTATCATTCCACCTGTTAATAAAAAAATGGATGGACTATGCTGGTTTACGAGAAGATATGTACCAACAAACGGTGCAGAAGATTCGCTACCAGTTAGAAAGTCAAGGGTTTACCAATATAGCAGATTTTTCTAATGACGGTGGGGAAGCTTTCTTTATGAAGGATACCATTCACCTTGGTTGGTTAGGTTGGTTGGCATTTGATAAGGCCGTTGATCCCTTCCTATCCAATCCCACACCAGCTCCGACTTACCATCTGAATGAGCGCTTTTTCAGCAAAGACTGGGCGACATACGATGGAGATGTCAAGGAATTTCAATAGGGGAATGAAAGAAGAGTTTAAGAATGAAACTAGCTTTCACGTTTTTTCTTGACTCTTTTTTGGTTGTGATATAATTAACCAGTAAATAATTTCAAAGAATAGTATTTTCTCTTAAAAAAGAGAAATCCAAAAGGAAAGGAGTCAGATATGAGACAGCTAGCGAAGGATATCGATGGCTTTTTGAATGAGGTGATTTTACAGGCGGAAAACCAACATGAAATCCTAATAGGTCATTGCACTAGCGAGGTAGCTCTGACCAATACTCAGGAGCACATTCTCATGCTTTTGTCAGAGGAATCTTTAACAAATTCAGAATTGGCCCGTCGCCTCAATGTCAGTCAGGCAGCAGTTACCAAGGCCATTAAGTCTTTGGTCAAGGAAGGGATGTTGGAAACATCTAAAGATCCTAAGGATGCGCGTGTGATTTTTTATCAGTTGACTGATTTGGCTCGTCCAATTGCTGAGGAGCACCACCATCACCATGAGCATACGCTTTTAACCTATGAACAAGTGGCGACTCAGTTTACTCCAAATGAACAAAAAAGTGATCCAGCGGTTTTTGACTGCTTTAGTAGGAGAAATCAAATAATGAGATATATTACGGTAGAGGATTTATCCTTCTATTATGATAAGGAGCCTGTTCTTGAACATATCAATTATAGTGTTGATAGTGGGGAATTTGTTACCTTGACAGGGGAGAATGGGGCAGCTAAGACGACATTAATCAAGGCCAGTCTTGGAATCCTCCAACCACGCATTGGCAAGGTAACCATTTCAAAGACAAATACGCAAGGTAAGAAATTGAGAATAGCCTATCTTCCTCAGCAGATTGCCAGTTTTAATGCTGGTTTTCCAAGTACGGTTTATGAATTTGTCAAGTCGGGTCGCTATCCGCGAAAGGGCTGGTTCCGTCGTTTGAATGCTCATGATGAGGAGCATATCAAGGCTAGTCTGGACTCAGTTGGGATGTGGGAACACCGAGACAAACGCTTGGGGTCTCTATCTGGGGGGCAAAAGCAGCGAGCGGTGATTGCGCGTATGTTTGCTTCGGATCCAGATGTGTTTATCCTAGATGAGCCGACAACGGGGATGGATGCAGGAAGTAAAAATGAATTTTACGAACTCATGCATCACAGCGCCCATCATCACGGCAAGGCTGTTTTGATGATTACCCATGATCCTGAAGAAGTTAAGGATTATGCGGACCGCAATATTCATCTAGTCCGTAACCAAGACTCACCATGGCGTTGTTTCAACGTTCATGAGAATGATCAGGAGGTGGGTCATGCTTAGTTTGTTATCTTATGATTTTATGCAGCGTGCCTTTCTGGCCGTTATTGCTATGAGTCTTTTCTCGCCAGTTCTTGGGACCTTCCTTATCTTGCGTCGTCAGAGTTTGATGAGTGATACCCTCAGTCACGTCTCGCTTTCAGGTGTAGCCTTTGGTTTGGTTCTGGGGATTTCTCCGACTATTTCCACTATTGCTATTGTCTTGATTGCGGCGGTCTTTTTGGAGTATCTCCGTACGGTTTACAAGAGCTTTATGGAAATCGGGACAGCTATCCTCATGTCAACAGGTCTGGCTGTTTCTCTGATTGTCATGAGTAAGGGCAAAAGCTCTAGTTCTATGAGTTTGGACCAGTACCTTTTTGGTTCAATCGTGACGATTAGCGAGGAACAGGTCATTTCTCTCTTTGTCATTGCGGCGGTTGTTTTGATTTTGACCTTCCTCTTCTTGCGTCCGATGTATATCCTGACCTTTGATGAGGATACGGCCTTTGTGGACGGCTTGCCTGTTCGTACCATGTCCATTCTTTTTAACATGGTGACGGGGGTGGCCATTGCCCTTATGATTCCAGCTGCGGGAGCTCTTCTGGTATCGACTATTATGGTCTTGCCAGCTAGTATTGCCCTTCGTCTGGGGAAAAACTTTAAATCGGTTATGTTGCTTGCCAGTGCGATTGGATTTTTGGGAATGGTAGCAGGACTTTACATTTCCTACTATGCAGAAACACCTGCAAGTGCAAGTATTACCATTATTTTTGTAACTGTCTTTTTACTCATCAGTTTAGTAAGACGTTTTATCAAATAGGAGACTAATGTGAAAAAAATTAGCTTATTGCTAGCCAGTCTATGTGCCTTGTTTTTAGTGGCTTGTTCCAATCAAAAGCAGGCAGATGGCAAACTAAATATCGTGACAACCTTTTACCCTGTCTATGAATTTACCAAGCAAGTCGCAGGAGATACGGCTAATGTAGAACTCCTAATCGGTGCTGGTACAGAACCCCATGAATATGAACCATCTGCCAAGGCAGTTGCCAAAATCCAAGATGCAGATACCTTCGTTTATGAAAATGAAAACATGGAAACATGGGTTCCTAAATTGCTAGATACCCTGGATAAGAAAAAGGTGAAAACCATAAAAGCGACAGGCGATATGTTGCTCTTGCCAGGTGGTGAGGAAGAAGAGGGAGACCATGACCATGGAGAAGAAGGCCATCACCATGAGTTTGATCCCCATGTTTGGTTATCACCAGTTCGCGCTATTAAATTAGTAGAGCATATCCGTGACAGTTTGTCAGCAGATTATCCTGATAAAAAAGAGACCTTTGAGAAGAATGCAGCTGCCTATATCGAAAAATTGAAAGAATTGGATAAGGCTTATGCAGAAGGCTTGTCTCAAGCCAAACAAAAGAGTTTTGTGACTCAACACGCAGCCTTTAACTACCTTGCCTTGGACTATGGACTCAAACAAGTCGCAATCTCAGGCCTCTCTCCAGATGCAGAGCCATCAGCTGCTCGCTTGGCGGAATTGACAGAGTACATTAAGAAAAATAAAATTGCCTATATCTACTTTGAAGAAAATGCCTCACAAGCCCTTGCTAACACACTTTCAAAAGAGGCAGGTGTCAAAACAGATGTCCTTAATCCTTTGGAAAGTCTGACAGAAGAGGATACCAAGGCTGGCGAAAACTACATCTCCGTTATGGAGAAAAACCTCAAGGCTCTGAAACAAACAACAGACCAAGAAGGCCCAGCAATTGAGCCTGAAAAGGCAGAGGATACCAAGACAGTTCAAAATGGTTACTTTGAGGATGCAGACGTCAAGGACCGCACCTTGAGTGACTATGCAGGTAACTGGCAATCAGTTTATCCTTTCCTTGAAGATGGTACTTTTGATCAAGTCTTTGACTACAAGGCTAAGTTGACAGGTAAGATGACTCAGGCTGAGTACAAGGCCTACTATACAAAAGGCTATCAGACAGATGTGACTAAGATTAATATCACTGATAACACTATGGAATTTGTTCAAGGTGGACAAAGCAAGAAATATACTTACAAGTATGTTGGTAAGAAAATCTTGACTTACAAGAAAGGCAATCGTGGCGTGCGTTTCCTCTTTGAAGCGACAGATGCGGACGCTGGACAATTCAAGTATGTTCAGTTTAGCGACCACAATATCGCCCCAGTTAAGGCAGAACATTTCCATATCTTCTTTGGAGGCACAAGCCAAGAAGCCCTCTTTGAAGAAATGGATAACTGGCCAACCTATTACCCAGATAACCTATCTGGCCAAGAAATCGCCCAAGAAATGTTGGCGCATTGATGAGAAACCGACTAGTTCATAAGAGCTAGTCGGTTTTTGGATACTAGATGGCAAACTTCATTATAGACCTTTCAGCTACCTAAGGAATTTAAAAAAATAAATAAAACTCTTGAAATATCGGGGTTTATATGCTAGAATGTAGTTAATTGATAAGGTTCATTAGAACACCAAAGCCCCTAACTAGTGCGATAGTTAAGGGCTTTTTTGACGTATCTTAGCGATTTAACGGGTGTTGATAGGCTAGTCACTCGGTCTAGTCCTTACTATCTAGCCATCTGCAGACGAAATACAAGATAATTCCTGCTATGACGTCCGCTATAATAGTAAGAGCGAGCTCTATGATAAGGCTCATTAGTTTCACCTCCTCTCACGAACCGTAAGGAACGTAATCGGTAACCGATGACAAAAATAGTATATCACATTAAATTTGGATCATCAACAATGCTTAATGCTTGAACTATTGGAGTGCGGTTCACTTCAATGATGTTTTTTGTGAGTCTTTTAAAGAGATTAACCGTTACTTGTTTCGGTTCTTTGTCCACGACTTGAAAAGCTCAGATAGTACTTAGATAAACAACTAGAAATACTCTGAGCACGGTTTATAACATATGTAACTTAAATTGACAGAGATTAGACGACAATGTGACAATTCGCCTCTAATTATTGACATTTCAGGAAAAATAGCAGTAAAAACTGCACAGCCTTCTTTAAATGTGCTATAATACAGGAAAAATAATAATGGAGGTCACGATAATGGCAACATTTTTGATGATTTTTGTGGTGGTTTGTGTGCTTCTATTGGTGATAGTCACACTGAGTACAGTTTATGTGGTTCGTCAGCAGTCGGTGGCGATTATTGAACGCTTTGGGAAATACCAAAAGGTTGCTAATAGCGGTATTCATATTCGATTGCCTTTTGGGATTGACTCGATTGCAGCACGGATTCAGTTGCGCTTGTTGCAAAGCGATATTGTGGTTGAGACTAAGACCAAGGACAATGTGTTCGTTATGATGAATGTAGCGACTCAGTACCGTGTCAACGAGCAGAGCGTGACAGATGCCTACTATAAACTCATGCGTCCAGAATCTCAGATTAAATCTTATATCGAAGATGCTCTTCGCTCTTCTGTTCCAAAATTAACCTTGGATGAATTATTTGAGAAAAAAGATGAGATTGCCCTTGAAGTTCAACACCAAGTAGCAGAAGAAATGACTACTTACGGCTACATTATCGTGAAAACCTTGATTACAAAGGTGGAGCCAGATGCAGAAGTTAAGCAATCCATGAATGAAATCAATGCGGCGCAACGTAAGCGGGTCGCAGCGCAAGAATTGGCGGAAGCTGACAAGATTAAAATTGTCACTGCAGCTGAAGCCGAAGCAGAAAAAGACCGCCTTCATGGTGTGGGGATTGCCCAACAGCGTAAGGCGATTGTGGATGGATTAGCAGAGTCTATCACAGAACTCAAGGAAGCCAATGTTGGCATGACAGAAGAACAAATCATGTCCATCCTCTTGACCAACCAGTATTTGGACACTTTGAATACCTTTGCTTCTAAAGGAAATCAAACGATCTTTTTACCAAATACGCCAAATGGTGTGGATGATATCCGTACACAAATCTTGTCAGCCCTCCGCGCTGAGAAGAAATAATAGACTAAAGAGCTTGGCAACAGGCTCTTTTTGTATTGCATTTGTTAAGAAAAGCAAAGAACATTGATATACATTTATACTCAATGAAAATCAAAGAGCAAACTAGGAA
>CAKMOM010000045.1:0-47189 GCA_927910965.1 uncultured Streptococcus sp. | reverse complement strand
TGTGACATGTGCTGTCCTCCTGATAAAGATCTTGAGGATGTTTCCTCTTTACAGTAACTAGTATACAAAATAAAGCGTTTTCTTGTTCATCAACTTTTTTTTTAATTTTTTTAAAAAAATGTGAGGAGATTGTGTGAATTTCACAAAAAAGACCTGGAACAACCAAGCCTTTTAAGTGAATAATAACTGACGAATCCCTGCCAAATCTTCCAAATCCAAGTCATTTTTTAAATAATAGACTGGTGTTTGTTCCTTCTTATGAATAGGGTTATTGGTAACCAGCAAATCATAATGCCGAGTACAATCATAGGCTTCAATGGTAATAAAACGATTGTATTCCAAATACCGTTTCAAAATAGCTGCCATCCTTGAAAAGACAAGAAAACCAGATGTCAAATCCAGACCAATCCGCATATGTTGACCACCATTTTCAGCCATATACTCTATCAACTGGAGCCATTCCCAGAGAATTTTCTTATCCAAATCCGTCCCCTGATGAAAGGCAGGTAAAGCATGAAAAATCTCTTCTGCCCTCTCCTTAAAATCATGTTCCATCAGCAAATAGGGATGACGATTCTCTAACTGGTACTTATAGCGATCCTGTAAAATATAGCCCTTATAGAGATAGACTTGAGCACAAAGTTGACTGAGTTCATAGGTGACATGGTCCTCTGTATAGTCCCCCAATAGTTCCTCCTTCTTCATTTCTTGAATCAATTGCGTCAGCAAATCTGCCAACTGCCCTCCAAAACCAAGGATATACTCCATAGTATGAAGAGGAAGAATGCGATGAGATAGGAGGAAAGAGAAGAAAATCATCATCTCCCCATCCTCAGTTCCTAGAGGAAGGTGTTGTCCAGCAAAAAAGGACGGAGCCTTTCTCAGCAAACGAAGGTAGAAAATATTGTCAAAATACCCTCGCATTTTCTCTTCTATCACTTGGAACTGACAAGCATTAACCCGAAGACGCTGTTGACTGATATGAGCCCAGAGAACCAAGTCCAATTTCTGACCCGAAGACAAACTTGCACCGCAGATTTCTTCTAAAGTGGCAATCTCCTGTTTTCTCTCTGGTTTCTGCATGTGACCTTCCCATTCCTGACTGGACCAGACCTTGCGGAAAAGACAGAAATAGAAATAGCGAATCTGATGCTCTGGACCTCGCCAACGTCCATTTTGGATAGATAAGTCAAATTCTGACAAAATCTGATTCAAACTAGCTAAGTGGCGACCAAGCGTAGCCTCACTAATCATCAATTCTTGAGCCAGCTGATGAGCTAAAAACTGTTGGTGGTAGAGAAGATAAATCAAAATCTGGTATTTAACAGCATTCTCCAAAAACAAGCTCCGGATATCTCTCCCCTTGGTAGCTGCACCGATTAACAGACGCAGATTTTCATCTTCTAAGGAGATGTTTAGCTCTAAACCACTGTCCGAAGCCTTTTCATTAAGCAGGGTGACATATTTGGTTAGGGTTGCTTTTGAAAATCCTGTTTCCTCCATTACAGCCTTGACGGTCGTCTGAGACTCTTGCAATAGAAAGGAAAGAATTGAAAATTGGCCAGATTCAGCCTTTTCCATCAAATCTCCTAAATACATTTGTTACCCCTTTCATTTTCTACCTTAAGCATAGCATAAATCTTACAAATGCTGAAATAATCTGTTTCTCTTTTTATTTTCATGCTGATTTCCTGGTCCATTATCCTGAAAATCAGCAAACACACGGCTCCCCCCTTTGGGCATTTTTATGCTAAAAATAGTAGCTATGGATAAAAATTATTAAAACGATATCAGAAAGCGGAGCCTTTCGTGCTTTTGTCCTTGATAGCACAGAAACCGTCCGCACTGCTCAAGAAAAACACCAAACCCAAGCTAGCTCAACTGTAGCGCTTGGTCGAACTCTTATCGCCAGCCAGATTCTCGCAGCCAATGAAAAAGGAAATACTAAACTAACCGTTAAGGTGCTGGGATCTAGCTCCCTAGGTGCTATCATCACCGTTGCTGATACCAAGGGGAACGTCAAAGGCTACGTTCAAAATCCTGGTGTTGACATCAAAAAGACTGCAACTGGTGAAGTCCTAGTTGGACCTTTTGTTGGAAATGGTCAATTCCTCGTTATCACCGACTACGGTACTGGAAATCCTTACAACTCTATGACTCCCCTCATTTCTGGGGAAATCGGTGAAGACCTGGCCTTTTACCTGACCGAAAGCCAACAAACCCCTTCTGCAGTCGGCCTCAATGTCCTTTTGGACCAAGAAGATAAGGTCAAGGTTGCAGGTGGTTTCCTAGTTCAAGTCTTGCCAGGAGCCAAGGAAGAAGAGATTGCTCGCTTTGAAAAACGCATCCAAGAAATGCCAGCTATCTCAACGCTTCTCGAAAGTGAAGACCATATCGAAGCCCTCCTTAAAGCTATCTACGGTGACGAGGCTTACAAGCGTCTTTCTGAAGAAGAAATCCGTTTCCAATGTGACTGTAGCCATGAGCGCTTTATGAACGCTCTTGCCAGCCTTCCAAGCTCAGACTTACAGGAAATGAAAGAGGAAGACCACGGAGCAGAAATCACTTGTCAATTCTGCCAAACAACTTATAACTTTGATGAAAACGACCTGGAGGAACTCATTCGTGACAAATCTTAATACACCTTTTATGATTGGCAATGTTGAGATTCCCAATCGTACCGTTTTAGCGCCTATGGCTGGCGTGACCAACTCAGCCTTTCGTACCATCGCAAAAGAGCTCGGAGCTGGACTCGTTGTCATGGAAATGGTCTCTGACAAGGGAATCCAATACAACAACGAAAAAACCCTGCATATGCTTCATATCGACGAAGGCGAAAATCCAGTCTCTATCCAACTCTTTGGTAGCGATGAGGATAGCCTAGCACGCGCAGCAGAATTCATCCAAAAAAACACCAAGACCGATATCGTGGATATCAACATGGGCTGCCCAGTTAACAAAATCGTGAAGAACGAAGCTGGCGCTATGTGGCTCAAGGATCCAGATAAGATTTACTCTATCATCAACAAGGTCCAGTCTGTCCTTGATATCCCCCTTACTGTCAAAATGCGTACCGGCTGGGCTGACCCGTCTCTTGCAGTAGAAAATGCCCTCGCTGCTGAAGCAGCAGGTGTTTCTGCCCTCGCCATGCATGGCCGTACCCGTGAGCAAATGTATACAGGTCACGCAGACCTTGAGACCCTGCACAAGGTCGCTCAAGCTTTGACCAAGATTCCATTTATCGCCAACGGTGATATCCGTACGGTCCAAGAAGCCAAGCAACGCATCGAAGAAGTCGGTGCTGATGCAGTCATGATTGGCCGCGCAGCCATGGGAAATCCCTACCTCTTTAACCAAATCAACCACTACTTTGAAACAGGAGAAATCCTACCTGATTTGACCTTTGAGGACAAGATGAAAATCGCCTACGAACATTTGAAACGCTTGATTAACCTCAAAGGAGAAAACGTCGCAGTACGTGAATTCCGTGGCCTCGCTCCTCACTATCTTCGTGGAACATCTGGTGCAGCCAAACTCCGTGGAGCCATTTCACAAGCTAGCACCCTAGCAGAGATTGAAGCCCTCTTGCAGTTGGATAAGGCTTAAAATGGTTCATACTGCTCTACTGGTTATCGATATGCAAAAAGCATTTGATAGCCCTATCTGGGGAGAACGAAATAATCCTCAAGCTGAACATCAAGCATTGAGGGTACTAGAATACTTTCGTAAACACTCTCTTCCAGTCTTACATGTTCAACACATATCTGACAATCCCCAGTCACAATTTGATAACAAACAAAATCAGGTGTTTAAAAGTGGATTTGAACCAGTCACCTCAGAACCTGTCTTTCAAAAAACAGTTAATAGCGCCTTTATTGGAACAAATCTTGAAACCTATTTACGAAAAAAACAGATTGGTCATTTAGTCCTTGTTGGCTTGACTCTGCCTCATTGTGTATCTACTACGACACGAATGGCAGCAAATCTTGGTTTTGAAGTCACTTTACTAGCAGATGCCACTGCCAGTTTTACCCTATCTAACAAAAACGGTCAAGCCATCTCTCCTGAGACTATCCATGAGATTAATCTCCTTTCTCTACAAGATGAGTTTGCTCAAATTCTTACTACAGAAGAATTTTTAACCCAAGTACAAGTATAAAATAATCCGTCAACTCTTATTGAGCTGACGGATTTTCTTTGATTGTAAAAATTCAAATACTGAGGGTTATTATTGACTCAAAGCAACACTGGAAACCTTGCCATCTGCTCCTGTTGTAATTTGGATGATTTTTCCTCCACCGATTTTGGCATTATACTTACCATCATCAAGAGTATAAGAATAGCCTTTGATAGAGTAGTTTTCTTTCTTTCCATCAACAGATTCTACTGTAAATTGGCCTCCTGATGAAACTGTGATGGTTTCGCCATTGGCTCCCTTCCAGTTGCCCGCTGCTGCTGAGAAATCACCATCTACCATGGTTAAAACACCCTTGTAGCGTTTATTTTGCTCTGCTTGCTTGTCTTGAAGTTTGCGGTCAGTTGTAGGATCATAGCTTGATTGGTTAGACTGGGCTTGAGGAGCCTGCTGAGTTGAAGGAGCCTGAACAGGAGTTTGTTGACTAGCAGCCTGTTGATTAGACACCTCTTGACCTTGTCTTTGCTCTGGTGCAGATGCCGCTTGTGATGGTGTTGCAGTTGCTGAAGACTGGTCAGTAGACGCCTTGGCCTTTTCAGATGAAGCTGAACTTGAGGACTTTTGAGTCTTGCTATCTTTGTTAGAAGAAGTTGCTTTAGAACTTGATGATTGGCTTGTCTTAGCAGAACTGCTTGCTTGAGTTGTTTCCTTTTTATTTCCACAAGCTCCTAATAGCAAGGTAGAAGCCAATACAGTCGCTGCCATCAATTTGATATAGGTTTTCTTTTTCATTTTTCTACTCCTTTGTAATATTTTAGAAATATAAAGAAATCTTTTTGTAATGTAATTGTAACATTTGAGTTTAAATATGTCAACAATTTATCTAAACTATTTTAAAAATCTTAAATACTTTAGATACATTTACTCCTCCTACTCTTCTATTCGTAATAAAACAGAAAAACAAGAGATTTTCCTATTAAAAAATTTGAATTTGTTTTTGTGTAATCGCTTGCATCATTGAGTGTAAAGGAATATAATAACATTGAAATAGAATATAGGAGGTGTAGGCTTATGTTAAATAAGTATTACAAGTATCTTCCTTGGTTGATTGTGACAGCTATTGTCTCTTATCAATCAGCAACTTACTATGCGCGAACTGCATTTGATGTGTTTTATCTGACTACAATCTTTTTGATTTTCTATATCGCTTTGTTAGTTTTGCATGAGAACTATCTCAAGTATCGATACAAAGACTTCTTTACTCACCTGTTGAGCAATTCTAAGAGAGATAGCCATCCCTAAAACAGTCGTAACAGCAAAACCATCTCATGATGGTACATAAAAAGGTCGGGAACTTTTCCCGACCTCGCTTTTTATGCAATATCAAATTTTAACTGGCCTGCTTTGACACCAATCTTGAGGGTTCTGCCTGCCACCAAATCTCCCTTAAGAAGAAGTTCTGCCAACTTGTCCTCAACTTCTGTTTGCAGGGTTCTGCGAAGTGGACGAGCTCCCATTTCTGGGTCATATCCTTGATTTGCCAACAATTTCAGTGCTGAAGCTTGTAATTTCAAGTCAATGCCTTTTTCAGCCAAACTTGCCACTAAAGGTTTAACCATAATCTTCACCACTTCCTGCATATGATTGCTAGACAGGCTATGGAAGACCACCTTTTCATCAATACGGTTGATAAACTCAGGTCTATAAGCTCTTTTCAGTTCTTCAAACATGCGTTTTTCCATATTCTCCTGATCAAAACGAATGTCCTTAACCCCAAATCCGACAGTCTTGTCATCACGAAGGGCTGTCGCACCAAGGTTTGATGTCATGATGATAATGGTATTTGAAAAGTCGACCTTACGTCCCTTACTATCAGTCAATACACCGTCATCCAAGACCTGCAAGAGGACATTAAAGATATCTGGGTGAGCCTTCTCTATCTCGTCAAAGAGGAGAACAGAGTATGGTTTGTTGCGAACCTTCTCGGTCAACTCCCCACCTTCTTCATAACCTACATAGCCCGGAGGAGCTCCGTTGAGACGGCTAGCTGCGAATTTCTCCATATACTCACTCATATCAAAGCGGATAAGGGCTGATTCGTCGTCAAAGAGGACTTCTGCCAGAGCCTTAGCCAATTCGGTCTTACCGACACCCGTGGGTCCTAGGAACATAAAGGAACCAATCGGACGCTTGTGACTGCGAATCCCTGACTGGTTGCGGCGAATCGCACGGCTAATGCTTGAAACAGCTTGATCTTGACCGATGACACGTTTGTGCAATTCAGCTTCCAGATTCAGGTATTTCTTAGCGTCAGTCTGAGTCAGTTTTTGTACTGGAATACCTGACAAACGACTCAAGGTGGTCAAAATATCAGCCTCTGTCACCAAATCTTTATAGACTGGGACTTCCTCTTCTTTTGCGATTAGCTGAGCTGCCTGTTTCCACTTACCATCCATCAAGGCCTTGTCAGCTGGACTCAAACCTGAATCGTCTGCTTTTACATGCTTAGCCTTATTTTGCACTGTTGCTGCTGCTTCATCTAAGAGGTCGATAGCAGAGTCTGGCAAGTGACGGCTAGTCAAGTAACGATGCGCCATCTTGACAGCTGTTTCAACCGCTTCATCTGTGATTTGCACACGGTGATGTTTCTCATAAGTCGCCTTCAAGCCTTGCAAAATGATCATACTGTCGACCACGCTTGGCTCTTCAATCGTCACTTTGGCGAAACGACGAGAAAGGGCCGCATCTTTTTCGATGTGTTTTTGATATTCTTCCTGAGTGGTCGCACCAACCGTTCTCAAAGTTCCACGCGCCAAGGCTGGCTTCAAGATATTGGCCGCATCCAGAGTCGAATCAATCCCACTACCAGAACCCATGATAGTGTGAAGTTCATCGATAAAGAGGATAACTTGACCATCTTCTTCAATATCCTTTATGATATTGTTCATGCGTTCTTCAAAGTCACCACGGAAACGTGTCCCTGCAACAACATTCATCAAATCAAGCTCTAACACGCGCATCTTGGCCATTTCCGCAGGCACATCACCACTAGCAATACGCTGGGCAAGACCAAGCGCCAGAGCTGTTTTCCCGACACCAGCATCCCCAACCAAGACAGGATTGTTCTTGGTCTTACGGCTCAAGATTTGAATCATACGCGAGATTTCCTTATCCCGACCGATGACTGGTTCTAACTTGCCAGAACGCGATTGCTCTGTCAAATCATGCGTATAATCCTCGAGACCACCACTAGGAGTCTGGGGCATGCCCATCATATTAGCCATAGAATTTTGCTTATCAGCTACTGTACGATGACGTTGACGTAAAGCCTTGAGGTCTTCACGAGTCCAACCTGCACGTTCTTCTAAATTTCGACGAAGGGCAGCAATCTTGACCTGATCTTTCTTGTCTTCATAAGAAAAACCAGCCCTCTCCAAGATACGAGTCGCCAAGGCATTGCCATCATGCAAAATCGCATAAAGGACGTGCTCCGTCCCTAGCACCTTAGTATGGACCACTGACGCTACATACTCTGCTTCGTCAAAAAGAACCTGCAAACGATGGGAGAACGGCAATTCCGTAAAGGTTTCATCCTGGCTATAGTCCGTTTCAGTCAGTTCCAAAGCCACCTCTTCTAAACGGTCCATCTCATACGGATAATCATTTAAAGTTGCCCCTGCCACACTATAACTGTGATTGGACATGGCAATCAACAAGTGCCAAGACTCTAGGTAACGAGCTCTAAAATGGCCAGCAACCATGTAGGCACTTTCGATACATTCATTCAATGCTTTTGAATAGTTCATCTTACTTCCCTTTTCTATCTACCTCTTGTATGACCTGTCTTAGCATGTTTGCACGAACAACTGGAGCTTCTTCTCCTAGAACGCGATCCAAAGCTACTGCTACCAGCAAATTCATCTCCTGCTTGGTCATCAATTCCTGCTCAACCAAAAGCTGTAGAATATCCTCATAAATTTCTTGACTGACCCGCTCACCAATCGAGTAAAGCAGCTCCCTAAGCATTTCATGATGACTAGAAAACTCAATCCGTCCTATACGAATGTAGCCTCCACCACCACGCTTACTTTCAACCAAGTAGCCTCTACTTTCCGTAAAGCGTGTCTTAATCACATAGTTGATCTGACTAGGAACAACCTGAAAAGTATCTGCTAACTGACTCCGTTGCAACTCCACAATTCCAGATTGATCTAAAATCGCCTTGATGTAGGCCTCAATATGATCCGATGTATTTTTAAATCTCATTACAAACCCACCTCTCTCTTTAAACCTTGACTATCTTTGACTATTATACCGAAATTTTCTCATTTTTAAAAGAAAAAGGGCGCTGGTAAAGGATAATCTTCACCAACTCCCTATTTTTCTACTTATCTAAGCCTAATTCTACCAAGATTTGACGTTTGTAGGCAATCTTTTGAACCTCTTTGTCCTCATCTTCAGACCAATCTGGTTTAATTTCTGAAACAATCTGCCCAGGGCGATTTTTCAAGATATAGATGCGGTCGCTGAGACTGAGGGCCTCCTCGATACTGTGCGTGATAATCAAGGTTGTTAACTGCAACTGCTTGTGAATCTCCAAATACCAAGCATGGAGTTCCATCTTGGTCATCTCATCCAAAGCGCTAAAGGCCTCATCCAAGAGAAAGAGCTTATGCCCGAAAAGGTAGGTACGAAGCAAGGCCACACGCTGGCGCATCCCACCACTTAGTTCATGAGGATACTTGTCTCGTACAGCTGTCAACTGGAAGGTCGCAAGAATTTCATCTGCGCGAGCAATAGCTTCTGCCTTATCCACTTTTTGAATCAAGAGGGGCAGAATGATATTACCAAGCACGGTCTTGTGCTCCAAGAGCAAGTCCTTTTGCAACATATAACTCACGCGCCCCTTGGGATTTTCCTCCCCATCAAGAACGATTCGCCCTGACTGGACTTCTAAAATTCCAGCGATCAGATTAAAGAGGGTGGTTTTTCCAACACCACTTGGGCCTAGGATGGAAACCACTTCACCTGAAGTTACCTGCAGGTTGATATCCTCTAAAATTTTCTCCTGACCATAAGCATAACTGACGTGTTCTAGTCTAATTTCTGTCATTATTTCACAAATTCGTTGGTAAAGCCTTTGTCTGTCAAGTCTTCTTTAAGGATACCATTTTCTTTATCCCATTTGTAGAAGGCATTCCAACGAGCTGCATCAAATTGACCCCATTTTTCCTTGTCGCTTGCGTATTCTTTTGACAAGTATTTTTGAGATTCGATGACAAAGTCACGTTTTTCCTTGAGTTCAGGCGCATTCTTGATGAGGATATCCGCAGCTTCTTCTGGATGTTCCATAGCATATTGGTAGCCTTTTTTGATAGCTTGGATGACTTTACGTGCTTCTTCTTTGTTGTCTTTGAGGTAGTCGTTGTTGGCGATGATAACTGGTGAGTAGTAGTCAAATTCCTTAACGTAGTCTTTCAAATACATGAAGTTAGCATCTACACCTTGAGATTTTGCAAGGATACCATCCCAACCGTAGTAGATCCAAGCAGTGTCAAAGACACCGTTAGCAATCGGTGTGATAGAGTTTGAGTCGTTATTTGGTACTTTTTCTACCTTCTCAAAGTCCCCACCTTGTGATTCTACCAAGGTTTTCAACATAGCAAGTTCAGTTGGGTCATTCCAAGTTCCGTATTTCTTACCAACCAAGTCTTTTGGACTAGCTACATTGTCAGATTTACGAGAGATGATTCCTGATGTATTGTGCTCTACGATAGCTGCGACGGCAGTAATCCCTGCCCCTTTTTCCAATTTTTTAGCCATGTAGTCTTGGAAATACACTGCAAATGGTGCCTTGCCATTGATAACCAAGTCAGAAGAACTTTCTTCTGGCGGTAATTTCAAATCAACATCCACTCCAGCTTCTTTGAAATAACCTTTTTCCTTGGCAACATAAAGGCCTGTGTGGTTGGTATTTGGTGTCCAGTCTAGGATAAAGTCAATCTTCTTGAGTTCTGCTTCTTTGTTGTCCTTGGAAGCAGTTCCTTGACCACAGGCCACAAGCACAACAGCTACAAAAGCTGTTATAAGCGTTAAAAACACTTTCCATGTTTTTTTCATTTGGATTTCCTCTTTTCTTTTTCAGAAACATCCTTTTTCTTATGAATGTTTCCATTTAATAACATATTTTTCACTAATATCGACCAACTTCATACCGAGAAGGCTGATAATCGATACCAGAATAATAATAGCGAACATGGTATCATACTGAAACAGTTTCTTGGACTGAATCATGTAGACACCTAGTCCTTCAAAGCCTCCCAACCACTCAGATACTACTGTTGTGATAAAAGCGTAGGAGACACTGACTCTCAGACCTGCATAAAAGTAAGGCAGGCTAACTGGGATTTTAAAATGCCACAGGATTTGCCAAGGTTTGGCCCGCATCAGACTAAACAAGGTCAACATATCCTTGTCACAATGCCTAAAACCGTCCAAAATGCTGACGATGATAGGAAAGGTAGTCGTCAAGATAATCAAGACAATCTTGGGCAAAATCCCATAACCGAGCCACAAGACCAGAATAGGGGCTATGGCAATGGTCGGGATGGTCTGGACGACCACCATCATAGGGTAAATCAGGTCATTGAGCCATGTCAAACTGTCCATAAGCACAGCCATGAGACAGGCAATCAAGACTCCCAAAACCAGCCCCAGTAAAGCCACTCTCAAGGTCGCCCAGCTATGGTGCCAGAGAAATTCTCTGTCACGAACAAAGGACTGGAGAATTTCAAGAGGTGTCGGCAGGATAAACTTAGGGAGAAGTTTAAGAAAACCTGCTAACTGCCAGATTGACAAGACTCCTAGAAAGCCCAATAGACTAATGTGTCGTCTCAGTATACTTTTCAAGTTTCTCATCAATACTTAAAATATCTCCTACATTTATTTTGACATTGGCAAAGACATTGTCTGCCTCCTGCCCTGCTACCTCCAGCGCTTCTTTAAGAATGCGCATGAGCTCATCAAACTCCCCTTCTAAGACCGTTTCAAATGGTGTCACCACCATGGTCACGGACTGAGCTTGCAGATAAGCAATGACTTGATCGATAACAGCAATCCGATCAATCCCCTGTGCTAGGGGTAAAACTTGCAAGGCAATGCTTTCTTTCATAAAAACCTCCTCTTCTTGTTTTCCTTTGATAAAAAGAAAAACCTTTACCATATATGGAAAAGGTGCAAAATAGACTAAGTATCGTTCCCTCCGCTGGCATTACCCAGATCAGGTGCGGTCGAAGTTTAACACTTCCTCTCAGACTGTACACAGACTCCCATATATTATATGGACATATGATAGCGCAAAACAAAAAAAAAGTCAAGGAAACTGCTTACAGAAAAGAGTAGGAAAAATTTCCTACTCCATTTTCTATACTCGTTCTCCATCACTATTTACTCTGTAGCCATCTACGGTCGTATTGACAGCTAAAGCGCCTGAAGAGTAAGAATAATACCATTTACCAGAGACTTGGTACCAGCCTGTTTTCATTGCCCCTGAACTATCCAGATAATACCAAACCCCATTTTCCTTTAACCATCCTGTCTGCATTTCACCAGATGATTTCAAATAATACCAACTAGCCCCATCCTTCAACCAGCCTGTTGATTTAGAGCCATTTGATTTGAAATGATACCAACTACCATTTATTTTCTTCCAACCAACAGTTGAACTACTATTGGATCCATAGCTAGAGCTATTTCCTGATTGATTCTGAGAATTCTGTGAAGAAGTCACTCCCTCTAGCTGGATATAGCGACGGCTTCCATTATAAGCCGTATAACTCAACCACTTGTATCCATCTTTTTCGAGAATTTGATCATAATGAACATTCTCCCCAGGATAATAGTAATCAATCGCAGTTGCGCTAGCTAGAGGCTGATTTTTGATAGCAGCCTTAGACTTGAAAAAATGTGTTCCTCCTGTTGAAGCTGAGGATTGACTATTCCCTGCACTGCCTCCAGCTAAATCTTTAAAATGAATAAAGCCAGTCATGGTATTGGCCTTCACGACGCGCTTATTGTAAGATTCCCTTATTCCATAGTTGTATTCTTCAATCTCAATCTCATCTCCAATTACATTTGACACCCAAGCAACATGACCATAAGTTCCTGCAGTAGACCAAGCAATCGAGCCAATCGCTGGCCTATTATCTACACGATATCCTTCGCGACGAGCACGATAGCCCCATTCATTCGCATTTCCATAGGCTCCCGGAATCTCAAAACCATTGACATTACTCAAACGAAAGGCTGCAAAAGAAGTACACTGACGAGAATACATCCGCCATTTATCAATCTCCTGGCTCCCATTTTTATAATAAACAGGATAATCATCCCCACGTGCAATCGAGTCATTTCCCCCCGAATAGGCAGATACACTATTACCCGCTGCTAACATCAATCCTACTACTAAAAAGGGAACAACCTTTTTAGCTGATTTTCTAAAAGAAAATCTTGTCTCTGCTACTTTAAATGGTGAAATTTTCATTCTTCCTCCTTGAAAAATAATATAAGTCGAAGATTACCTTCACTTAAACTATTCGGAGAAAAAAAGAAAAAGTGAGAAAATTTCTCACTTTAGTCAAGATAATGAATCAAATTCTTTTCTGTAAGGATATCTGAATAAGTAAAGGATTCAACGTAAACATTAGCTTGTTTATCTCCTTCAACGTTTCCAAATTCAACGATAAATAGGGATGGATAAACCTCAATTAGCTTACCCAATCTATTTTTTTGGCGCTTACGACCATTCTCCAAAGTCATTTCTACGACTTGTCCCTCATGTGCCTTGATTTCTTCTTTGATTTTTTTCATCTTGGCTACATCTGTAAATGCATCTGACATCTTATGCCTCCCTCTTTGAGATACTTGAAAATTTATTGTATTCTTTTTGGAAAATCAATTCCACCGTTCCACGAGCTCCACTACGGTTTTTCTCGATAATAACTTCTACCTTATTATTTGGTATACCTTCCTCTTCTTCACCACCACGCTCATAGTAATCTTCGCGATAAAGAAAGGCTACGATATCAGCGTCCTGCTCAATAGAACCAGATTCACGAATATCAGACAAGACCGGTCTCTTATCCTGGCGTTGTTCTACACCACGAGAAAGCTGACTTAGAGCGATTACTGGAACCTTCAGTTCCTTAGCTAAAATTTTCAACTGACGTGAAATTTCTGAAACCTCTTGTTGACGATTTTCCCGACCAGTTCCCGTGATAAGCTGCAAATAGTCTATTAAAATCAAACCAAGATTTCCAGTTTCTTGAGCCAGTTTACGAGAACGAGAACGAATCTCTGTAATCCGAATCCCTGGCGTATCATCAATATAGATACTTGCATTAGCTAGATTCCCTTGAGCAATGGTATATTTTTGCCACTCCTCATCAGTCAATTGACCCGTACGGATAGAATGCGACTCTACCAACCCTTCTGCCGCAAGCATACGGTCTACTAGACTCTCCGCACCCATTTCGAGCGAAAAGATAGCAACCGTTTTGTCCAACTTAGTCCCAATGTTCTGAGCGATATTCAAAGCAAAGGCTGTCTTACCAACCGCCGGACGGGCTGCTAGGATAATCAACTCCTCCTCATGAAGACCAGTCGTCATATGATCTAAATCACGATAACCTGTCGCAATACCTGTAATATCTGTCGTTTGTTGAGAGCGAGCCTCCAGATTTCCAAAGTTGACATTCAACACATCTCGAATATTCTTAAATCCACTTCGATTAGCATTTTCACTGACATCAATCAGTCCTTTTTCTGCCTGAGCAATGATTTCATCAGCTGGTTGCGAAGCCTCGTAAGCTTGATTGACAGACTCTGTCAACTTGGCGATTAATCGCCGTAACATAGCCTTTTCTGCAACAATTTTAGCATAATACTCCGCGTTAGCAGAAGTTGGCACAGAATTGACAATCTCAACCAAGTAAGACAGGCCACCAATATTCTGCAAATCACCTTGATTGTCAAGAATGGTACGAACCGTTGTTGCATCTATAGCATCGCCACGGTCGGATAAATCAACCATAGCTTGGAAAATCAAACGATGGGCATACTTAAAAAAGTCCCGAGACTCAATATATTCTCGAACAAAAACAAGCTTACTCTCGTCAATAAAGATAGCCCCTAAAACGGATTGCTCAGCTAAGATATCTTGAGGTTGTACTCGTAACTCTTCTACTTCTGCCATCAGACTTCCCTTCCTTTTACAATCTTGTCAAGAAGGTGTAAATTTACCCTTCTTTCACACGAAGATTGATTACACTTGTGATATCTTGATAGATTTTCACTGGTACATCAATCAATCCAACTGCTCGAATCGGAGCTTGTACTTGAATATGACGTTTATCAATCTTAATTCCAAATTGCTTTTGCAATTCTTCTGCAATTTTCTTATTAGTAATAGAACCAAAAGTACGGCCATCTGGACCAACCTTTTCAATAAATTCTACAACCGTTTCTTCAGCTTCAAGTTGGGCTTTAATGGCTTTTGCTTCTGCAATCATCTCAGCATGAGCTTTTTCTTCCGATTTTTGTTTACCACGAAGTTCACCCACCGCTTGAGCAGTTGCTTCTTTAGCTAGGTTCTTTTTGATAAGAAAGTTTTGCGCATACCCTGTTGGTACTTCCTTAATTTTCGCCTTTTTTACCTTTTCCTTTAACATCTGCTAAAAAGATTACTTTCATTCTTCTTTCTCCTTTTCCTTTATTTCATTTAATACAATTTCTGTCAGTTTTTCACCTGCTTCTGACAAGGTTAAATCCTTAATTTGAGCTGCTGCCAAATTAAAGTGGCCTCCACCTCCCAGCTCTTCCATGATCCGTTGTACATTCAATTTACTACGACTTCGAGCTGAGATAGAGATAAATCCTTGTGTATTCTTCGCAAGAACAAAACTCGCTTCAATACCTGACATAGCTAACATGGCATCTGCTGCCTTACTAATAACAACTGTGTCATAGCATTTCGAGTCCTTAGCCTCTGCTATTAGTACATCTGAACCTAATTTACGCCCCTGTAAAATAAGTTCATTTACCTCACGATATTCTTCAAAATCTGTCGCAGCCATTTCCTGAATAGCAATACTATCACTTCCGCGCGTTCTGAGATAGCTAGCAACATCAAATGTTCGACTGGTCACTCGCGAAGTGAAGTTTTTAGTATCCAGCATCATACCAGCCATCAAGACACTTGCTTGCATACGAGTCAGACGATTCTTCTTAGAATTTTGGAACTGAATCAATTCTGTTACCAACTCACTGGCACTACTTGCACCACTTTCGATATAAGTGATAACTGCATTATCTGGAAAATCCTGATCCCGTCTGTGGTGGTCAATAACGATGGTTTGGGTAAATAAATCATAAAAATCTTTTGATAAAGTTAAAGCTGTCTTTGAATGGTCTACAAGAATCAACAAAGAACGATTGGTCACCATCCCCATTGCATCCTTAACGGACAACAACTTCGTAACTCCTTCTTTTTCTAAGAATGAAACAGCTCGTTCAATATCCGGAGACATTTGTTCTTCGTCATAAAGAGCATAGCTATTTTCAGTCACATTGCTGGCAAATAACTGCATACCTACAGCAGAGCCCAAAGCATCCATATCCAGATTTTTGTGACCAACTACAAAAACCTGATCTACACTCCGAATCTTATCTGAAATAGCTGTCATCATAGCGCGCGTACGGGTACGGGTACGCTTGATTGAAGCAGCAGACCCACCACCAAAATAAATTGGATTTTTAGTTTCGTCATTTTCTTTAACAACCACCTGGTCGCCACCACGAACTTCAGCCAAGTTCAAGTTGAGCAAAGCAACTTTCCCTATTTCATCATGATTTCCATCACCATAAGAAAATCCCATACTTAAGGTCAATGGCAACTGTCTCTGTTTCGACTCTTCTCTGAAAGTGTCGATAACAGAAAATTTATCACTCATCAATTCCTCAAGTACCGTGTAGTCCGTAAATAGATAAAAACGGTCCATACTCACTCGACGGGAGAACATGGCATGTTTCCCAGCAAATCCTGAAACAAAATTGGCTACAAAGCTATTGATATGACTGATATCAGACTCCGATGTTTCATCTTCTAAGTCATCATAGTTGTCAACGGAAACAATCCCAATCACAGGTCGACTCGTTACTAACTCAACAGTCGCTTCATATTCTCCAGACACATCAAAGAAGTAAAGAACTCCAGACACCTTGTCCATATGAACCGAATAGCGGGTCTCACCTAAGGTGGCATAAGAACCTGGATTCCCCACAGAAGCCTTGATAATTGTTTGAATTAATGCCACATCAATTTCGCCCACTTCATTCGTCAAAATCAATTCAGCATAAGGATTAAACCATTCAACTTCACCTGACGATAAGTCTAGTTTAATAACCCCAACAGGCATCTGTTCTAACAAGGTTGTCAAACTATCTTCAGCTTGATGGTTTACATACTGGATTTGTTCTACTTCACTCTTTGAGTAGTAGTCTCTCTGATGAATGAATAGTAAAATATATGAACCCAAAATAAGTAGCAAAAGAAATAGCGTTACCAATGTATTCGTTACAAAAACAAGTTGCACAGATAGCACTCCGAACGCCACTATTCCTAATATTAAGGGGAAAATAGGACTTACATAAAATTTTTTCATTCCAAACCTCTTGGCACCCATTATACCATAATAACCACCAAAAAGCGACTTTTTAAAAGTGTAATCAGTAATTCTATCAATTATAAGAAAAAGGAGGTTTACAATTCAGTAAACCTACCTTTACACATATTCTAATTAAGATTCTTTAACTTCTAATAGACCGATTTCACCATCCTCACGACGATAAATCACATTAGTTGTTTGATCTTCAACATCAACATAGATAAAGAAATCATGTCCCAACAAATCCATCTGTAGAATAGCTTCTTCCAAATCCATTGGTTTTAAATCAATTTGTTTTGAACGAACAACTCTAGACTGGACAACATTTGAGTCTTCGACCAAAGCATCTGTAAATAGTTGACTAGTTGCCACCTTATTTTTATTTTTACGCTCGATTTTTGTTTTATTTTTACGAATCTGACGTTCAATTTTATCGGTTACAAGGTCAATTGAACCATACATATCTTGAGATACATCTTCTGCGCGAAGAGTAATTGAGCCAAGCGGAATCGTTACTTCCACTTTAGCAGTTTTTTCACGATACACCTTCAAGTTTACTCGAGCATCCAACTCTTGTTCAGCTTGAAAATACTTTTCGATCTTTTCGAGTTTAGAAACTACATAATCACGAATTGCTTCTGTTACTTCTAGGTTTTCACCACGGATACTATATTTAATCATATGAGTACCTTCTTTCTAAACATTTTTGTTTTTCTGATTTCATTATAACGCTTTCATTTTATTTTTTGCAAATTTTTTCCTCATCTTACAAGGGAAAATGTTTTTACGTCCTCAGCACCAGCTTCTTCCAGTAATCTCTTCACACGATTTATAGTTGTTCCAGTAGTATAAATGTCATCTATAAGTAGGATTTTTTTAGGAATAGTGGCTCCACTTTTAATAAAGAAAGAAAGTTCTGTTGCCAAGCGTTCTGAACGATTTTTAGAAGAACTGGCCCGCTCTTCTCTCTTCTCTAGTAAGTCTTGAAAAGAGAACCCTGCTACGTCAACTAAACCTTCAACCTGGTTAAATCCTCTCTCAAGCAATCTTTCAGGACTTAGAGGAATGACGACAAATTGATACTCTTTGTACTTTTTCAACTCCTCACTTAAAAAGGAAGCGAACACTTTTCTTAAAAGAAAGTCCCCATCAAACTTATATCGACTAAAAAAATCCTTCATAGCTTGATTGTAAGTAAAAATCGCTCTATGACTGACCTCAACTCCTTCTTTACACCAAAATTGACAATCTTGACACTTTGTTGACAAACCTATTTTCATACAGCTTGGACAATACTCTTCTCCAATTCTCTCAAAAGTAGAATCACAGTCTGAACAAAGATAGGAGTCATCATTCCTCAACAGCAAGAGGCTACTAAAAGTTAAAACAGCCTTCATAGTCTGCCCACATAACAAGCACTTCATAGACCCGCCTCCTTATTCATCTGCTGAATTTCCTTAATTGCCTTCTTGATTGAAGCATTTAGCCCGTCATGGAAGAAAAGCAAATCTCCTGTCGGTCTATCCATGCTTCGTCCAACTCGTCCACCAATCTGAATCAAGCTAGACTTGGTAAATAGACGATGATTGGCCTCTACTACGAAAACATCCACACAAGGGAAGGTAACTCCACGCTCCAAGATTGTCGTACTGATCAGTATTGTCAGTTCTCCATCTCGAAAAGCTTGTACCTGCTCTAATCGATCCTCTGTTACAGAAGATACAAAGCCAATTTTCTCATTTGAAAATTGCTCCTGTAATAGTTCTTTTAACTGCTCCCCTTTCTTAATTTCTGATGCAAAAATGAGTAACGGATATCCTGTCTTTCTCTGCTTCTCAATATAAGAATTTAACTTTGGGGACAACCGATTTTTCTCTAAACAGTGATTAAAATCCGATAACCAGACAGGCTTTGGAATAATCAACGGATTTCCATGAAACCGTCTAGGCAAGCTCAATCGTTTTAATTCTCCGATGCGAACCTTCCTATCTAACTCATCTGTCGAAGTCGCTGTTAAAAAGATTCTCAAACCATTTTCCTTTACACTATTCTTGACAGCGTAGTAAAGCGTGGGATTTTCAACATAAGGAAAGGCATCTACTTCATCCACTATCAGCAAATCAAAAGCTTGATAAAACTTCAATAACTGATGGGTCGTCGCAACAACTAGTGGTGTTCGAAAATACGGCTCTGATTCTCCGTGTAGTAAAGATATCTCGCAAGCAAAATCATCTTGCAGGCGCTTGTACAGCTCCAAACAAACATCTATGCGAGGACTAGCCAAGCATACTGCACCACCCCTATTAATCACCTTAGCCACAACTTGATAAATCATTTCTGTCTTTCCAGCTCCTGTTACAGCGTGAACCAAGGTTGGCTCCAGCTTGTCTACCGCTCGAATCAGTCCCTCTGACACCTTCTCTTGAAAAGGAGTTAATTGACCACTCCATTTAAGAACATCTTGCTTCGGAAAATCCTCCTGTGAGAAATAGTATAAAGATTGATCACTCCTGACTCTCTTCATAATTAAGCACTCCCGACAATAGTAAGCACCTATAGGCAAATACCATTCTTCTCGAATAGTAGCATTACAACGTTGACAGAAAACTTTCCCCTTCTCCTTTCTCATTGCTGGAAGTTTCTCCGCCAACTGACGGTCTTCTTCTGTTAATTCATTCTCAGTAAACAAACGACCGAGATAATTTGGATTTACTTTCATACTTCTTTATTCGTAAAAACCTAGCGCTTTAGATGATTTTTTAGTACAATTAAATCATGGAATTTAGAACAATTAAAGAGGACGGACAAGTCCAAGAAGAAATCAAAAAATCCCGCTTTATCTGTCATGCCAAGCGTGTTTATAGCGAAGAAGAGGCTCGAGACTTTATTACTGCCATCAAAAAAGAACACTACAAAGCTACTCATAACTGCTCAGCCTTTATCATTGGGGAACGTAGTGAAATTAAACGGACAAGTGATGATGGTGAACCCAGTGGTACTGCTGGCGTTCCCATGCTTGGGGTACTAGAAAATCACGATCTTACTAATGTCTGTGTAGTAGTGACACGCTACTTTGGAGGCATTAAGCTAGGCGCTGGAGGATTGATTCGTGCTTACGCCGGCAGTGTTGCCTTAGCTGTCAAGGAAATTGGCATCATTGAAATAAAGGAACAAGCTGGCATTGCTATTCAAATGTCTTACGCTCAGTACCAAGAGTACAGTAACTTCCTTAAGGAACATGATCTCATGGAACTTGAGACAAACTTTACAGATCAAGTCGATACGATGATTTATGCTGATAAAGAAGAAAAAGATAATATTAAAGCTGCACTGGTGGAGTTTTTTAATGGAAAAGTTACTTTAACTGATCAAGGTTTACGTGAAGTTGAAGTTCCTGTAAACTTAGTGTAAATAAAGGAGAAAAAGATGGCATTTGGAAAATTCATTCAAGGACTCGCTGGTAACTTTAGCGAGCAAAACAAAGAAACTCTTATCAAAGAATATGGACAATATCTACTAGAAAATGAAGAAATTCAAATTGGATATAAACTGATTCGTGACTCAATTATATTTACAAATATCCGTATTATCTTTACAGATAAACAAGGCGCTACTGGTCGTAAGATGTCCGTTAAATCTATTTTTTTGATGAATATTGTTAACGTTGAAATGGAAACTGCAGGAGCAGGTATAGATGATAGTGAAATAACGATTACTTATCTAGAAAATGTTTTTCTAAAAGCACATAATGAGCATTTTAATGCTCATAAATTTGAATTTCCTAAGAAAACAGATATCGTTCCACTTTACACCTATTTACTAGAATTAGCCTATCACAATCGCTTAAAAATTAATGGCTTAGACCTGTGATATAAAAAAATCCTATCACTTCGATAGGATTTCTATATTTTACAAATGGTATAGATAGCGTTATACTAGAAATATCTTATACAAAGAGGTATTCATATGTCTATTTATAACAACATTACTGAACTAATCGGTCAAACTCCGATTGTTAAACTCAACAACATTGTGCCAGAAGGTGCTGCAGATGTCTATGTAAAACTTGAAGCATTTAACCCTGGTTCATCTGTAAAAGATCGTATTGCCCTTAGCATGATTGAAAAAGCTGAACAAGACGGTATTCTGAAACCAGGTTCTACTATTGTTGAAGCAACAAGTGGAAATACTGGTATTGGGCTTTCATGGGTAGGTGCTGCTAAAGGGTATAAAGTTGTCATCGTTATGCCTGAAACGATGAGTGTAGAACGACGTAAAATTATCCAAGCTTATGGTGCTGAACTCGTCCTAACTCCTGGTAGCGAAGGAATGAAAGGTGCTATTGCTAAGGCCCAAGAAATCGCTGCTGAACGCGATGGTTTCCTTCCTCTTCAATTTGACAATCCAGCTAATCCAGAAGTACACGAAAGAACAACAGGAGCTGAGATACTAGCTGCTTTCGGTAAAGATGGATTAGATGCCTTTGTTGCTGGAGTCGGTACCGGTGGAACAATTTCTGGTGGTTCTCATGCACTCAAAACAGCAAACTCAAGAATTCAAGTTTTTGCAGTAGAAGCAGATGAATCTGCTATTCTGTCTGGAGAAAAACCTGGCCCTCACAAAATTCAAGGTATCTCAGCTGGATTTATTCCTGATACACTAGATACAAACGCCTATGATGGTATCGTTCGTGTAACATCAGACGATGCTCTCGCACTTGGCCGTGAGATTGGCGGAAAAGAAGGATTCCTTGTTGGTATTTCTTCAGCTGCAGCTATCTACGGAGCCATCGAAGTTGCTAAGAAATTAGGTACAGGTAAGAAAGTCCTTGCTCTAGCACCAGATAACGGCGAACGTTATTTGTCTACATCACTCTATGAATTTGAAGTGTAGTCTTCTAAATACATTTAGCCCTTATAATAGGGCTTTTTATTTATACCTTAAAAATAGGAATATCTCCCTATAAAGATCGACTGCATAGAAAAAAGGAAGCAATTTGGCCAATGTCATTAAGTTAGTGATCTAACTACTTGCATAGGAGGTGTGATTGAGATCATCAAAGTGATTCTCTATCCTATCTTCTATTTTTTGCATAACAAATAAAGGTTTTTCACCCTATTTTTTGAGATTTATGTTACTCTATAGATGAAATCAACTACCGATTGAGTCTTTATCTTTCTTGGATATTTTCGATTCGGTCGAATAATAGATAACTGTTTCTTGAGGTAGTTTTTCAACTGGAGAGAAGAAAGGGAACAGTTAAAAACAAACGGCAGGCATAAGCCGCATCTGAGAAACACACTTTGTATCTTTGTTTTTTACGACTACTGTCGATGGCAACTTGCGAGATTACCCAACGACAAAAGTTAAAATTTGTAAAGCGAGCAAAGATTTCTTGGAGAATCCCTTCCTTCTTTTTTGCATGAAAATTGACCAAGCCAACACTGTATTTCAGGTCACGAAAACTAGTCTCTATGCCCCATCTGCTGGCGTAGAGATTTTTTAATTCTTGGATTGAATAGTCTGTATTTGTCACTAAAGTTTCGTATTTCCCTTCTTCCACTTCTAAACGCACCATACGAAAAGGAAGCTCATAGAGTACTACAGGATCCTGTTTTTGACTTGTTTCTGGAAGAAAATCAAAAGTAGAATTGTGTGGAATAAAATGATAGTCATTGGGAAAATCACGATAAAGTTTTTTAAACTGCTTGGTTTGCTTTCGTGATAATGTTAGAGAAAATGTTTGATCAAAACACACCGTATTTGGCAAGTTGAAGGAGGAATACATAGATTGTTTCCCATCTCGAATGCGGATGATATAAAGCCATCCTTTTTCTTGAAAATGAGCCATGAGATTGTAACTTTCATAGCCTCTATCCATGATAACAAGAGCTTTATCGAAAGGGAGAAGCCTCCATCATCTGAATCAGAGCTAAGCGCTCATGTTGTGCATGTTTGTCTTGAATAAAAACATCTCTATACACTCCAGTCGTCAAGTCGTATAGGGCATTTATGTGTATGAGATTATAGGATTTAACATCCGTTTGGGTTTGGATAGAGGTTTCTGTATCCATGCGATTTCGAGGAATACAGATATCACTCCCATCTGCAGCGAATATTGGAAAATCAGTATTAAGTGGAATAGGTGCTGTAAATTCTTTAAATAGGGCATAGAACGCTTCAGGTTTTATCTGATAGCGTCTTTGAACAAAGGCTGAATTTGAAACTGTCAGTCTGGCATCTAGTAATTCTTTTGACAATGGTTTCCCTCCCATTCCCAGAATGGTACGAATCATAGTTTCTAGTGATAAACTTCTTTTACGAGTAAAGGCCTGTTCATCTTGTTTGACGAACTCAACTTTTTGACCAAGGATACTTTGAATACTCTTATTCAAGTGGGATTTTATCTGTTTTATCATGGAAAATACCTCCTTAACTATAGTTTATCACATAAAAAAGAAACCCAAATACAGAATTGTATTTGAATTTCTTAACTTAATGACATTGGCAATTTGGCTTCCTTTTTATTATTAGTTATTCAAGGCTGCTGCCATTGTAGCTGCAACTTCAGCTTCAAAGTCGTTTGCAGCTTTCTCGATACCTTCACCAACTTCAAAGCGAGCGAACTCAACTACTGAAGCGTTAACTGATTCAAGGTATGCTTCAACTGTCTTGCTGTCATCCATGATGTAAACTTGTGCAAGAAGTGTGTAAGCTTGGTCAACTTTAGTGTTGTCAAGCATGAAGCGATCCATTTTACCTGGGATAATTTTGTCCCAGATTTTTTCTGGTTTGCCTTCTGCAGCCAACTCAGCTTTGATGTCAGCTTCGGCTTGAGCAATCACTTCATCAGTCAATTGAGATTTTGATCCATACTTCAAGTGTGGAAGAGCTGGTTTGTTAACCATTGCACGGCTTTCGTTATCTTGGTCGATAACGTGGTTCAATTGTGCCAACTCATCTTTAACGAATTGTTCATCCAATTCTTTGTAAGAAAGAACTGTTGGTTTCATCGCTGCGATGTGCATTGACAATTGTTTAGCAAGTGCTTCGTCTCCACCTTCAACAACTGAAATAACACCGATACGTCCACCGTTATGTTGGTATGCTCCAAAGTGTTGTGCGTCTGTTTTTTCAATCAATGCAAAGCGACGGAATGAGATTTTTTCTCCGATAGTTGCTGTTGCAGATACGTATGCAGCTTCAAGAGTTTCACCTGAAGGCATTGTCAAAGCAAGAGCTTCTTCATTGTTAGCAGGTTTTCCTTCAGCAATAACTTTAGCTGTGGTATTTACCAATTCAACGAATTGAGCGTTTTTCGCAACGAAGTCAGTTTCAGCGTTTACTTCAATAACTGCTGCAACATTACCGTTAACATAAACACCAGTCAAACCTTCTGCAGCAACACGGTCAGCTTTCTTAGCTGCCTTAGCCATACCTTTTTCACGAAGCAATTCAATCGCTTTTTCGATGTCACCGTCTGTTTCTACAAGCGCTTTTTTAGCGTCCATAACTCCGGCACCAGATTTTTCATCGCAAATTTCTTTTACAAGTTTAGCTGTAATTTCTGCCATTTTGATCTCCTATATTTTTTAAAATAGGAGAGCCGGGCTAAGCCCCGCCCTCCTAGGTAATTACTAATTATATGAATTAAGCGTTGTCGCCTTCTACAACTTCAACGATTTCTTCGATTGAATCTGCTTGAGCTTCTGAAGCTGCAAATTCTGCTTCAACTGCTACTGCATCTTCACCTTGACGTCCTTCAATGATAGCGTCAGCCAATTTAGCTGTGATCAATTTAACAGCGCGGATAGCGTCATCGTTAGCTGGGATGATTACATCGATATCATCTGGATCAGTATTTGTGTCAACCATCGCTACAACTGGAATTCCCAATTTTTTAGCTTCTTTAACAGCGATTTGCTCTTTGTGTGGGTCAACTACGTACATCACATCTGGGATACGAGGCATATCTTCGATACCACCCAAGAATTTTTCAAGACGTGCACGTTGTTTGTTAAGAAGTGCAACTTCTTTCTTAGGAAGAACTTCGAAAGTTCCATCTTCTTCCATACGTTTGATTTCTTTCAAACGAGCGATACGTTTTTGGATTGTTCCCCAGTTTGTAAGAGTTCCACCCAACCAACGGTGGTTGATGAAGTATTGACCTGAACGTACTGCTTCTTCAGCAACTGCATCAGCTGCTTGTTTCTTAGTACCAACAAACAATACAACTGCGTCGTTAGCTGCTGCATCACGCATGAAATCGTAAGCTTGGTCAGCGTATTTTACAGTTTGTTGCAAGTCGATAACGTGGATTCCGTTACGTTCAGTGAAGATGTACTTAGCCATCTTAGGGTTCCAGCGACGAGTTTGGTGACCAAAGTGTACACCAGCCTCAAGAAGTTGTTTCATTGAAATTACTGCCATGAGTATTTCTCCTTTTTGTTTTTTTCCTCTTCTTGACTTCAACTCGCAAAACGACCCAAAGGCAACTGTTTCACAATTCATCAAGAATGAGTATTATCGTTCACACGACAAGTTTCATTCTACCATACTTTTTCAATATTTTCAAGCCATTTTAGTAGATTTTTAAAGTAGGTAACTATATAAATCATAAAAGAGACTCAAATCGAGCCTCTTTGTTTCATTCATTAGTTTGGATAGATGTATGTTACAAAACCTTCTGAAGTTGTAGTAGGGTTGAACCATCCACGTTTATTTCCGATTGTACGGTTTCCACCATAGTTTGATTCAGATACTTGGATACTTGTTGATGATGAAACAGCTGTAACCACGGCTACGTGTCCATATCCACCATCATTCCAACATGCAATGGCACCAACTTGAGGTGTAGATCCTGTACGGAATCCTGCTGCAGCTGCACTTGTAGCCCACTGTGCTCCATTACCCCAGTAGTCTCCAGCCCAAGGTGCCAATGTCTTAGCTCCCCATGTACACTCACCTGTTGGATAACTTGACGCATTTGTGCTATATGTTGGGCGATGTTTTACTGGTGTAGGAGTGTAGCTTGTTGATTCTGTTGAAGCACTGCTTGAAGATGATTCAGAAGAACTAGATACTGCTTGAACTTGTGCAGTGAAAGTTGTATTCCCAGAAGCAACAACTGTTTGTTGTTGACTTGCCTGTTTAGCTTTGTAGGCTGCTTCTGCTTCTGCAGCTGCTTTAGCTTCTGCTTCCGCTGCAGCTTTTTTCTCAAGTAAACTTGCTTTTTCATCCTCTGCAGTAGCCTTTTCAGCAGCAAGATTCAATTCTGCAGCTTTCAACTCTGCTTGTTTTGTAGTTAATGATTGAGCATCATCAGCTAGTTTTTGCTGATTTGCAATAACTGTATTAATTGCATCATTATTTGCTACTTGTTTTTCAGAAATAGCTTTTTTATCTGCTTTTTGTTGTTCCAACATTTTGTTGTTTGCAGATACGATTTCACTCATTGCAGCAACACGTGAAATAGCTTCTGTAATTGATTTTGAGTTTACAATTGTATTAATGTAATTTGTTGCAGCTCCATTTGTTTGAGCACTACGAGCTTGTTTTTGTAATGAATCATTACGAGATACAATATTCTTAGAAAGTTCTGTAATTTCACCCTCAAGCTTTTTAGATTCTGCTTGTAGTCTATCATTTTCAGATTGCAAGTTTGATTGCTCTGTTTGAATAGCAGATACTTGCTCCTGAATTTGATCAACTTGTTTTTGGGCTTCTTGTTGTTGTGCTGTTAAGTTACTAATTTTATTATCTTGAGCAGCAATTTTGTCATCAGTAGTTTCTGCATGCGCAGTTGTTAAAACAGCTACTTGAGAAACCATTACTGTACTTAGTAAAAGTGACGCTAAGATTTTTTTCTTCATATTTCGTAGATACTCCTTCTTTTAAAGACACTACTAGTATACCAAAAAAAGGCCTAATGAATATTACGCCTTTGTTACATTTTTATTTCTTTCTTATAGGTAAAATTTTTCAAAAATAAACTGAAAAATAATCATCCATATAAGGTTCAAAATCATTGATGGCACTAAACTATAGACTATAAACAAAGACATACTATCCACAGTTAAACCTACCACTAATGCAAGTATATAAGCTCCCATCTCAAATAGAAAAGCCATTACAATAATTGCCAACATTCTCGTCCAACGATTCAATAAAATAACGCTATTAAATTTATGGAGAAATACCCCCAACAAGACGAACAACAAAGTCGCAATCCCTATCAAGTGGAAAAAGTAAATGTCATAAACCAAACCCACTACAAAACAATATGCTAAATAGAGATACTCTGATACTTCAATCGTCTCAAATAAGAGAAACAAAAATAGAAAATGACTAGCCAACTGCACGTGGGGAAAAAATGAGCCCAGAAGCTGACTAATATGGGCATCAATTAGAACAAATAAAGGAAGCAATAAAAATACTCCAACCCGCTTCAACTGTCTCATTATGAATTCCCCACTAATTCTATCACACTCACATTATGAGTATCTGCACTTAATTTAACAGTTACTTCTCGTGTCAAGTAGTCCGTACTATGCGTTGTGGCAACCACTTCACCAACAGGAATATCAGCAACGTTAAAGTTTCCTAATCCACCAGTGGTCACCTTATCTCCTGCACTAATATCGCTACTACTATTTAATTGACTAATTTTTAGAACTTCATTTTCCTTGTCATAGCCAACGATAATCCCATAAATTGTAGTAGAACCATGTTGAATTTTAACAGAAATCTTATCAGCATTTTCCGTATTTGTCAGAAGGTTGACCATGGTAGAGTTCTCCTCTACTTTTGAGACACTCCCAATCAAGCCACCATTTGCAATGGCTAACATATTTTCAGAAACCCCTTTTGATTTACCTGCATCCAGGGTCAATTCCTGCTTCCAAGATACTGGAGAACGCGTAATAACATCTGCTGCTAAAGTCTTTGTAGCTTGCAATTTGGACTTCATATCAAGCAATTGGCGCAGTTGTTCATTTTCTGTCTTTAAACTTTCCGCCTCATTTGATTTAACTTCTAATTGGTAAATCTGTTTCTTCAAACTTTCATTTTCATTATAAGTTCGTGTTAAATGAGCCAAATCTGATTTGACAGAATCAAACCACTGAAAAGGTTTTTGAACAACTCTATCAACCAATGAGATTCCATCTCCTAATTTTGTCACAATTGTACTTGAATAAGTCGTCGCTAAGAGAGCTGACACAAGCAAAACAGTGACAAAAACAATAATGACATATTTTGATTTTTTAAAACGGTTCATATCCCTACCTTTATATCAAAAACTGTTACAGTAACTTTTATCAATTCCTGAAAGCTACTAAGATTTTAAGAAAAATAAACAACAACCCAGTACGAGAATAACAAGAATGGTCAGCGTATCCTTTAGAGTCCATTTCAGTTGTCGATATTGACTTCTGCCTTTTCCACCCTGATACCCACGCGCTTCCATGGCGATAGCCAAGGAATCCGCACGTTTTAAACTTGTCGCAAAAAGAGGAATCAAAATAGGAATCATCGCCTTTACTTTTTGAACAATACTTCCTTCTCCAAAATCCACTCCACGCGCTTTCTGTGCATTCATAATCCGCGTCGTGTCATCCATCAAGGTTGGGACAAAACGCAAACTCATGGACAGCATCAATCCAATTTCATGGACTGGAACTTTCACACGCTTTAAAGGCGCTAACAAAGCTTCAACAGCTGATGCCAAACTTAAGGGCATAGTCGTTAAGGTTAACAAAGTTGAAAAGAAAATAATCAATATAAAGCGACAAAAAATAATTCCAGCTTGTTGCAAAGCATAATCCGTGATTCTCACAAACGAAAACTCAAATAAAACATTCCCATTAGAAATGAAAAACAGTTGAAAAATAGTTGTGAAGGCAATCAAGAAAAACATAGACTTCAAGCCCTGAATAAAAAAATGAAAGAGATACTCCTGACAAGGCAATAAAGATCCCTGTCGCTATAAAAAGAATCAGATTCGTCAAGGGATTATTAGCCCAAAAAACGATCAAAATCAGTAGCATCATAGCCAGTAATTTGCTGCGTGGATCCAATCGGTGAACTATCGAATCCCCTGGGATATAACGCCCCAAAATCATACTATCCATTTAGCGACTCCTTGAACTCCTCTATCTTAATCGGTAATCGTTTAAATGACACGCCTCTATCAGCCAATCGTTTACAAAAAGCTGTAATTTTAGGTACTCCCAACTGAACTTCTTCCATAAAAACAACATCTTGAAAGACATCACTAGGTTTACCAAACTTAACTAAACGTCCCTTTTCCATCACATATACCTGGTTCGCATATTCAGCAACATCATCCATCAAATGCGTTACCAAGACAATGGTCATCCCTGACTGGTGGAGTTTTTTGAACAAATTCATCAGCTCTTTTCTTCCCAGGGGATCTAGGCCTGCTGTGGGTTCATCTAAGACTAATATAGCTGGTTCCATGGCAAGTATGCCTGCAATGGCGACACGTCTCATTTGTCCACCTGATAGCTCAAACGGACTACGATCAAAAAGTGATTCATCAATTCCAACCAGAGCCAGTTTCTCACGCGCAATCTGCTCCGCATCTTCTTCAGAAACTCCAAAATTTTGCGGTCCAAAAGCAACATCCTTCAAAACCGTTTCTTCAAAAATCTGATTTTCAGCAAACTGAAATACCAAGCCAACCTGTTTTCTAATTTGACGAATATCTTTATTTTTAGAAGTCGAGGTGATTAAGGTATCAAAAACCCGCACACTCCCTTGGCTTGGCACCAATAAACCATCTAATAGTTGTAAAATAGTTGATTTACCACTACCTGTGTGGCCAATTAAGGCCGTATAAGAACCATCTTCAATCGTCAAAGAAACATCTGACAAAGCTGTTGACGCTAAGGGAGTCCCTTCTTGATACGTAAAACTCACATTTTCTAGAGCAATTCCCATAGCTTATCTTCTAGCTCACTTTCTGTCAAATAATTTTCAGGCAAATCATAGCCATTCTGGCTCAAAGAATGTTTTAATTGATTGGCAAAAGGATCATCTAATCCAATTTGATCTAAATCATTTCGAGAGAAAAGTTCCCTTGGACTACTAGTTGATTCAATTTCCCCTTTTTTCATGACTAATACACGATCACTCATGGCAACTTCTTCCAAATCATGTGTGATGGAAATGACCGTCATATCATAGTCTTTCCGAATTCCTTTTACTGTCTCAATCAGTTCTCTACGTCCCTCAGGATCCAACATGCTCGTTGCTTCATCTAGTATTAAAATAGCTGGTCTTAGGGCTACAACACCTGCAATGGCCACACGTTGCTTTTGACCACCTGACAGACGAGCTGGCTCTCTCTTTTTAAAGTCCAACATGCCAACCAAATCCAAAGCTTCTTCCACTCTTTTTTTCATTTCTTGTCGAGAAAGTCCCTGATTTTCCAAACCAAAGGCAACATCATCTTCAACAGTCGCTCCAACAAATTGATTATCTGGATTTTGAAAAACCATACCGATTTGACGACGTATATTCCAAACATTTTCCTCAGTCAAACGTTGGCCATCAATTACAATCTCTCCAGATTCTGCTTCCAGTAAACCATCAATTAATCGAACCGTCGTTGATTTACCACTACCATTATGCCCTACAATCGAAAGCCATTCTCCACGTTTCACGTGAAACGTAATATCCTTCACATCGTAGTATTCCTGACTTTCCTTATAGCGAAAAGAAAGATTTTTTACATCAATTATTGATTTCATTTCGAACCAAATGTCCCTTTAAATACATAGGCACTACCCTTGAAATAATCATAGCCAGAGTAGATAGTGAAAAACAAGGCTACATAAAGTAGAACTTGGCCAAGCAAAGTCCAATGTAATAGCAAGAAAATAATGGCAAACATCTGACTGAAAGTTTTAATTTTTCCAGGCATTGCTGCTGCTAAAACCGTTCCACCAGTTTCAACCAATAAAAGCCTTAAACCTGTCACAGCCAACTCACGACAGATAATCACTGCAACAATCCAAGCTGAAGCCATACCTAACTCAATCAGCATAATAAAAGCCGACATAACTAATAACTTATCCGCCATAGGATCTGCAAATTTACCAAAATTACTGACCACATTCCATTTACGAGCTAAATATCCATCTAAATAATCTGTAATACTGGCAATAGCAAAGATAACAGCTGCTACTATATGACTCTCTATCGAATTTCCTATCGTTAAAATAAAGATAAAAATAGGTATAAAAAGAATTCGACCTATTGTTAAAAGATTTGGAATTTGTTCTTTTTTCATTCGTTTTTCCTTAATTTTTAGTAAAGGTTACAGTTATTTGTCCAGTCTGAGCTGTTAATTTCGATAAATCAACAGTCTGATTATCTACTGTCAAAGCAACACCTTTTACAACACCTAAAGTAATGGTTACAGGACTTTTAGTTGAAACTGTTGTTTCCGCACTTTTATTATCCGGTGATAAAGTCACTCCACCCTCAAGCTCACTTTCTGAAACACTAACCCAACTTCTAGCATCTGAGACTGATAATTGTAATTTTGCAGTTTCCTTACTCGTTTTATAAGCAACTTCTACTTGATTTCCTTCACCTGATACCGTTATAGCTGGTTCCATATTCGAAGAGCTACTTGATGAACTACTACTTGAGGATGAAGTTACAGAACTAGTTGAGCTTGTTGCTTGGACTACACTATAACTAGACGCAGATGAACGCTCCGGTTGAGTCTGGAGATAATTCCAAACATAATAGGTCACAAAAATGACAATCGATAATGCAAAGAGTATAAAATAAAATAAAGGTAAAAATGATGCCTTATTTTTCTTACTTGAACGTCTCCTACCTGTCAACTCGTCTTCATCAACATCTACTTCTTCATAAGTAATCATGCTCCCAGAATCATAAGCATCCAAGACAATTCGCTCATCTAGCTCAACTGCCCACGCATACTTTCTCAAAAAAGAACGAGTATAAAATGGACTAGGAAGTTGATCAAAATCATCAGCTTCCATCGCTTCCAACATATCCAACTGAATTTCTGTTTTTTTGTGTAATTCTTCTAAAGTCAACCCTTGGTTGGTTCTAGCTAAACGTAAAACCTCACCAATTGTTTTTTTCCTCATACTTGTCATTCCTTCTTTCTAGTATCGATTATGATAGGTTACTACGATGGGAATATTGTAAAATCAACTATATCACCATCATCTATTAAATGATGTCCAGCATCAAGGACATCCTCTAAAGTAATTTCCTGTAAAATTTTTGGCAAATCAAAAATTGTCTCACCATTTTCAAAAGCATCATATTGCGTTGCAATAAATTCAAGAGAGTTCATGCTACTGAAAAATTCTCCAAACATCTCTCTTTTAATAATATCTAAATGATCCTCTGTAATATCTAAATCCTTTGTAAAATTACGAATAGCCTTCCTAAACTGATGAGATAAAGCAACTGGCTCTTTTGTATCCATTGTCAACATGACAAAATGAAAGCGACTTGTTACTTCAACTTCCAGAGATAAGGATGCGGCAATTTTACCTGATTCATATAATTTCTGAAAACGATCCGAAGTCCAACCAAACATCATTGCAAACAATAATTTTAATAAAATATGATGTCGATAGCAATCCGCTTCAGCAACTTCTTGTTTACCTCTAACACCAATCGCTAGTTTGGGAGAAGATACTTCCATCCTCATGCTGTCTGTTTGCTTTACAGGTTGTAAAACAAACTTTTCTCTTGCTAGTTCCTGAACATCTAAATCTTCCAGTTCTTTTCTTTCAAAATAATCCTGTACCTGATCCACATCAAAATTACCAACTAAAAACAGAGACATGTTTACAGGTTTGTAAAATCTTGTAAAATTTTCTTGCAAATTAGTTAGATTGATTTGGGAAATTGACTCCTCACTTCCAACTATATCAGTTGCTAAAGGTGTACCAGGATACAAATTCGCTAAAGTTGAAAAGAATAAACACGAATCCGGATCATCTTGATACATTTCTCGTTCTTGCTGGATAATATCCTGCTCTCTTAAAATGGAATCTTCAGTAAAATGTGCTGATGTTACCAATTCATCAAGTAAGTCCAAATTTTCTAAAAAATGATCCGTTGCTGAAAAAAGATAGCTTGTTTTTGTAAAGCTTGTAAAGGCATTACTATCTGCACCTAGACTCGTGAAAGCCGACATCAAATCGCTAGCATTTTCTCTCTCAAACAATTTATGTTCAAGAAAATGAGCAATTCCCGCAGGATATTGTTTTACACATCCGTCAACTTCTGTGACAAGCGTATCTACCGAACCAAACTGTACAGTTACACTCCCGTAAACCTCTTTAAATTCCTTTTTAGGCAAAAGAGCAACTGTCAAGCCATTTGACAAACGAGTTCGATAAACCATTTCTTTTACAGCTGGATAGTATTTTTCTTCAAAAACAACCTTTGTCATTCTATTCCTTCCATAAAGTAAATCGCTTGTAGTTTCACATTATTAGCTGCTCTACAAATAGCATCTTTGTCAACTTTCTCGAGTTTTGCAACCCAACTTTTAAAGTCTGCTGAAGATTTTCCAAGTAAGGCATTTTGATAAGCACGTTCAATCAATGAAGATTGATTATCTTGAGAAAGTAACAAAGACCGACGAATCATCTCCTTGGTCTGCTCTAACTCAAGCTCTGTAAAATATCCTTTTTTTAAATCAAGCAGTTGATTATTCATCATTTTACGAGCCTGGTTCCGATTTTCTCGATCAATACCAGCATACATCCTCAAGAACCCACTAAATAAATCGAGCTGACTGGAAATTGTATAAGCTAATCCAGCATCTTCACGAACATTTGTAAAGAGTTTAGAGTGTGCAAATCCACCAAGTAAACCATTCATTACAATCATTGGTAAATGTTGCTCATCACCATATTCAGAAGGGCAATGATAACCTAATTCCAAAATGGATTGTCCCACATTCTTCCGAACCATACCTTCCTGAAGGATATTGGAATAAGGTTGACAATACTGAACCTTCACATCTCCTTTTCGACCTTTAAAGCCAAATGATTCTAATACATTTTGAATTTCAACCTCATTAAAATCACCTAGGAAAAAGAAATCTATTCGATCATTAGCCAGAAATTCTTGGAAACAAAAATAAGAACTTTGTGGAGTTTCAGCTAAAATACGATTTCGTAAATCACTGTATTCCAATTTGAGACGTTCATCATAAAAAAATAATTTATCTAATTCTTTATGTGCGAAATAAAATGAATCATCCATATCAGCTGCTAAACTTGCTAGCAATTGTTTTTTCTCAACTTCAAATAAGGCCGAATCAAACCCATTATCAACTACTACGGGTGAAAAAAGAGTCTCTTTTACAAGTTCCAAAACCTGAGAAGTTAGCACATTTTTCCTACTTAAAAACTCATCACGAACATAGGTAAATGTCAATTCTACAATGTGACTCTGCCCTCTTCTGAAACAATTGGTTGACATATCTGTACCGTATAGACTAGCCAAATGTTTTCTCAAATCTTGAGAAGTAGGGTATAGCTGATTAGCAGTCTCTAGCATACTCGCACTCAACATGCGACCTGCAATCGTATCAAGAGATAATGGAGCGGTAAACGCACGGTGATTTTGTTCGTTTTAAACTTTTTTGATTGGATAAAATGTGTTGAAATTCCATGCACTAACTCCATGATTGACCTCCTTATATACAGACTTCTATTATATCACGAAAACCTGAAATTTTCTTGTTCTCTGTAACACTTTTGAAATAAAAATCGCTTACATTATTCCTTGTTTCTCTCACTATTTTTAGGAAAATATGGTATAATACCAAAGATTGAGGTGAATTATGGAATACAAATTATTTGAAGAATTTATTACCCTCCAAGCACTACTCAAAGAACTGGGAATTACACATAGCGGAGGAGCTATTAAATCATTTCTCTCTGAACATTCTGTTTACTTTAATGGGGAATTAGAGAATCGTCGTGGTAAAAAACTTCGTATTGGTGATAAAGTTGACATCCCTGACATGAATATTGACATCTTGTTGACACAACCGACTTTTGAAGAACAAGATGAATACCAAGCTGATAAAGTTGAAAAAGAACGAATCGCCAAACTTGTCAAGGAGATGAATAAGGGAGTAAAAAAAGACAACTCTAAACCTACTTCATCACCAAAAAGCAAACAAGCTCCGCGATTCCCTGGTAGATAATCATGTGGCTACAACATCTATCTCTCAAAACTTTTCGTAACTATAAAGAGACGAAAATAGACTTTAATCCTAAATTAAATATCTTTTTAGGACGCAATGCACAAGGTAAAACAAATATGTTAGAGGCTATCTATTTTTTAGCCTTAACACGTAGTCATCGAACTCGAACAGATAAAAATCTCATTCATTTTGATGAGGAACAACTCCATCTTTCAGGTCTTGTTCAGAAAAAAACTGGATCTATTCCTCTCGAAATCGAACTAACACAAAAAGGACGTGTGACAAAAGTGAATCACTTAAAACAGGCACGACTTTCAGATTACGTAGGACACATGAATGTTGTCTTATTTGCTCCTGAAGATTTACAACTAATTAAAGGAGCACCTTCAGTTCGACGAAAATTCATTGATATGGAGCTTGGGCAAATTAAGCCAATCTATTTATCTGACTTAACCAATTATAACCATATCCTTAAGCAAAGAAATACCTATTTAAAATCAGCTCAAACAATAGATGAAACCTTCCTTTCAGTACTAGATGATCAGCTAGTCGATTATGGATGTCGCGTAATGAAGCACCGCTTAGATTTCATAAAAAAACTAGAGTATTTTGGGCGTAAGAAACATTTTGAACTTTCTAATCAGATTGAAGAACTGTCAATATCCTATCAATCTTCTGTCAAGATAACTGACAAAAGAAGACTTATCCGAATCTTTCAAAATTGCTTTAGAAAAAACTAGATCCAGAGATTTTATTTAAAAAGAATACTGGTGTTGGTCCTCATCGAGATGATATTTCTTTTTATATAAATGGGATGGATGCTAGTTTTGGAAGTCAAGGTCAACATCGTAGTCTCGTCCTATCTATAAAATTAGCAGAAATCGAATTAATGGAAAGTATTACTACAGAATCTCCAATATTACTGCTTGACGATGTTATGAGCGAACTTGACAACACTAGACAACTAAAACTATTAGAAACGATTTCACATTCAATACAAACCTTTATCACAACAACCAGCTTAGATCATCTTCAAAATCTGCCAGAAAATCTAAGCATTTTCACTATTCAGGATGGTAAAGTTACTGTAAAGGTAAGTTGACAACATTGTAAAAAACTCCTGTTTTCACGGGAGTTCTTTTCATTGTTTTTACATGGAATAATTTGGTGCCTCATTAGTAATTTGTACATCATGAGGATGGCTTTCTTTCAAACCAGCACCAGACATTTCAATAAATTGAGCATTATCGTGTAGTTCTTTAAGGTTAGCTGCACCACAGTAACCCATACCAGAGCGAATACCTCCAATCATTTGGAAGACAATATCAGCTGCCGCTCCTTTATAAGCAACACGACCCTCAATTCCTTCTGGAACAAGTTTGTTTGCTTCATTGACAGAGCCTTGGAAGTAACGGTCGCTTGAACCTTTCTTCATTGCAGCGATTGAACCCATACCACGGTATGTCTTAAATTTACGTCCTTGGAAGATTTCGGTTTCTCCTGGAGCTTCATCAGTTCCAGCAAACATAGATCCAAGCATAACGGCATTGCCACCTGCTGCAAGGGCTTTTACAATATCTCCAGAATACTTGATTCCACCGTCAGCAATGATCGTTTTACCATATTCACGCGCAACAGCTGCAGCATCGTAGATAGCTGTTACTTGTGGAACACCAACACCAGCAATAACACGAGTAGTACAGATAGAACCTGGGCCAATCCCAACCTTGACAACATCTACGCCTGCTTCATAAAGGGCGCGCGCTCCCTCAGCAGTAGCAATATTTCCAGCAATCAAAGTACGATCTGGGAAGTGAGCACGAATCTCAGCAATTTTACGCAAGACACCTGCAGAATGACCATGTGCAGTATCAATAACAATCGCATCCGCTCCTGCCTCAAAAAGAGCCTCTGCACGTTCAAATGTATCTGAAGTAACACCTACTGCACCTGCAACTAGTAGACGACCAAACTCATCTTTAGCGGCATTTGGAAACTCAATAACTTTTTCAATATCTTTGATAGTAATCAAACCAGAAAGACGACCTTCTTCATCTACCAAAGGAAGCTTTTCAATACGGTGTTCTTGAAGAATGCTCTCAGCTGTTGCAAGATCTGTACCCACAGGAGCAGTAACAAGATTTTCACTAGTCATATGGTTTGAGATTGGTTGGTTATAATCTGAAATAAAACGAAGATCTCGGTTTGTCAAAATACCAACCAATTTACGATTTTCAAGTGTTTCAACAACTGGAACACCACTGATGCGGTAACGACCCATAAGTTCATCTGCTTCAGCAATTGTATGTTCAGGCGTCAAAAAGAACGGATCAATAATAACACCATTTTCAGAACGTTTTACCTTACGAACCTCTTCTGCTTGTTGAGCAATTGACATGTTTTTATGGATAACTCCGAGACCGCCTGCACGAGCAATAGCAATAGCCATTTGACTCTCTGTTACTGTGTCCATAGCAGCGGTAATAATTGGGATATTTAAAGTCAAATTATCTGCCAATTTAGTTGTTAAATCTGCATCGTTAGGCAACACATGACTTTCAGCTGGAATAAGCAATACATCATCAAAGGTAAAACCTTTTTTCAAAAATTTAGTGTCCCAATTAGACATTCGAAGTTTCCTCTTTTCTTTCTTTTTGAGCTTGACTCTTTTTATATTGTATCTATCATACCATTCTATAAAAATTTGTCAAATGATACAGGGTTAAATAAAAAAACTATCTTTTCTTCCTGATAGAAATGATAGTTCCTTGTAAAATAAACTTAGTTAAAGTAATGAAGTCCCATTGCCCCTTTAACCTCAGATAGAGTTTGACTCGCAACTTCACGCGCTCTTTCACTACCTTTTTGAAGCATATTATAAACTTCTCCCATATCCTTAGCAAATTCGATACGGCGCTCTCGAATAGGAGCAAGTTCACGTTCTAATATTTCAAGTAGATAACGCTTGGTCTTCACATCACCAAGACCACCTCGTTGATAATGTTCTTTCATATCAGCAATTTCTTGAGCATCTTCTGGGCGACCAAAAACATCTAGATAATGGAAAACCATATTTCCTTCAATTTTACCTGGATCCTCAACGCGGATATGATCTGGATCTGTATACATACTCATTACTTTTTTACGCAAAGTATCCGCATCATCAGCTAAATAAATACCGTTATTGAGTGATTTAGACATTTTAGCATTTCCATCTAAACCAGGTAAACGCCCTGCTCTCTCATTTTCTGGATAAATACCTTCCGGTTCCACCAAGACATCACAATTATATGCATTGTTAAAAGAACGAACAATCTCGCGAGTTTGCTCAATCATTGGTTTCTGATCTGTCCCAACAGGAACATAATTGGCCTTGAAAGCTGTGATGTCAGCTGCTTGAGCTATTGGATAGACCAAGAATCCTGTCGGAATGCTTTCTCCAAATCCTTTCTGAGCAATTTCTGTCTTGACAGTTGGATTGCGCTCCAAACGTGCTAATGAAACTAGATTCATATAATACATAGACAACTCAGCCAACTCTGGAATCTGACTTTGAATAAAGATAGTTGATTTACTTGGATCCAATCCAACTGCAAGATAATCCAAAGCAACATTTCCGATGGACTCTACAATTGTTTGAGGGTCTTTAGCATGATCTGTCAAAGCTTGTTGGTCAGCCAAGAACACAAACATATCATACTTATCCTCTTCCTGTAATAATACTCGATTTTTGAGACTTCCAACATAATGTCCAATATGCAATTTTCCTGTTGGACGGTCTCCTGTTAAAATAATGGGTTTAGTCATTTTATTCTCCTTCGATATAGTCCCTTCAATTATAGCATTTTTTTTAATGAAATAACCGCAATTTATTAAAATAAATCAACCTTGCCATTTACAGTGTTATGTAAAGAATGTTGTAAATTTGATTTACACAAAATTGACAGATAAAAAATTTGAATATTTCCGTATTTTCTAGTAGAATAAATATATTACACATATAGGAGAAAAACATTGCTTACAGTATCTGATGTTTCACTACGTTTTAGTGATCGCAAACTTTTTGATGATGTCAATATCAAATTTACAGAAGGAAATACTTATGGATTAATCGGTGCTAATGGTGCCGGAAAATCAACCTTTTTAAAAATTTTAGCTGGAGATATCGAACCTACTACTGGTCACATCTCTCTTGGTCCAGATGAACGTCTCTCTGTTCTTCGTCAAAATCACTTTGACTATGAAGATGAACGTGCCATTGATGTTGTTATCATGGGAAATGAAAAACTTTATAGCATCATGAAAGAGAAAGATGCCATCTACATGAAGGAAGATTTCTCAGATGAGGATGGAGTGCGTGCTGCCGAACTCGAAGGAGAGTTTGCCGAGCTTGGAGGCTGGGAAGCAGAAAGTGAAGCCTCTCAACTCCTTCAAAACCTAAATATCCCAGAAGAATTGCACTATCAAAATATGAGTGAATTGGCTAACGGTGAGAAAGTAAAGGTTCTCCTCGCCAAAGCACTTTTTGGTAAACCAGATGTTCTTCTCTTGGACGAGCCTACCAACGGTTTAGACATCCAATCTATTACTTGGTTAGAAGACTTCTTGATTGACTTTGATAACACAGTTATTGTAGTATCCCACGACCGTCACTTCTTAAACAAAGTATGTACTCACATGGCCGACCTTGACTTTGGAAAAATCAAACTCTATGTCGGAAACTACGACTTCTGGAAGGAATCTTCTGAGCTCGCTGCTAAATTGCTAGCAGACCGTAATGCTAAAGCAGAAGAAAAAAATTAAACAATTGCAAGAATTCGTAGCTCGTTTCTCTGCTAATGCTTCTAAATCAAGACAAGCAACATCACGTAAAAAAATGCTTGATAAGATTGAACTTGAAGAAATTGTACCATCTAGTCGTAAATATCCATTTATTAACTTTAAAGCGGAACGTGAAATCGGTAATGATCTCTTGACAGTAGAAAATCTAACTGTAAAGATTGATGGTGAGACTATTTTAGATAATATCAGCTTTATCTTGCGTCCAGGTGATAAGACAGCGCTTATTGGACAAAATGACATCCAAACGACTGCATTAATTCGTGCAATCATGGGGGACATTGACTATGAAGGAACTGTCAAGTGGGGAGTAACTACTAGCCGTTCTTACTTGCCAAAAGATAACTCGGCAGATTTTGCAGGAGGAGAGTCAATCCTTGACTGGTTGCGTCAATTCGCAAGTAAAGAGGAAGATGACAATACTTTCCTACGTGGTTTCCTCGGCCGTATGCTTTTCTCTGGAGATGAAGTTAACAAACCTGTAAACGTCTTGTCAGGGGGAGAAAAAGTGCGTGTCATGCTTTCAAAACTCATGCTCTTGAAATCAAATGTCCTTGTCCTTGATGATCCAACCAATCACTTGGACTTGGAATCTATCTCAAGCTTGAATGATGGATTGAAAACTTTAAAGAATCAATCATCTTTGCCAGCCATGACCACGAGTTTATTCAAACTTTGGCTAACCATATCGTTGTCTTATCTAAAAATGGCGTCATTGACCGTATCGATGAAACCTATGATGAATTCCTAGAAAATGCAGAAGTACAAGCAAAAGTTAAAGAACTTTGGAAAGACTAAAAAAATTCAAAACTCAGTTGGGTTAACCAGCTGAGTTTTCTAACATTTTATGAGGTAACATGAAATTATTTTTTAAAACATATTGGACCTATTTTGTTTCTTTCATCATTCCCATAATCATTATGATAGGAGTATATCTATCTCAAGGTATCTACTGGAATAGCGATACATCTCCACTATTAGGCGATGGGTTTCATCAATACGTTATTTTTGATGTAGCTTTACGAAATATCCTACATGGAAATGGTAGTCTGTTTTACACCTTTACAAGTGGCCTCGGATTAAATTTCTATGCCCTATCTAGTTACTACTGGGAAGTTTCCTTTCACCTCTAGTTTACTTTTTTGATCTAACGAATATGCCAGATGCTGTCTATCTGACAACTCTCTTAAAATTTGGATTGATTGGACTGTCAACTTACTTTAGTTTAAATAAATTATTTCAATCGATTCCTAAGGCTTTAAAACTAGCTTTATCTACTTCCTATGCTCTGATGAGTTTCTCTGTTAGTCAACTAGAGATAAAAACTTGGTTAGATGTTTTTATCTTGATTCCTTTAGTTATAACTGGCTTACATATACTTATAACACAAAAGAAGCGTCTACTATACTTTACAAGTCTGTCAATCTTGTTTATTCAAAACTATTATTTTGGATATATGACAGCATTGTTTCTTATTTTCTGGTATCCCTGCCAAATTTCTTGGGACTTTAAAAATCGAAAATCATCTTTTCTTGATTTTATTGTTACTTCCTTTTTAGCAGGAATGGCCAGTTTGATTATGACTCTTCCTACATTGTTTGATTTACAAACTCATGGGGAGAAGTTAACTGCCATCACAAAATTAAAAACAGACAGTAGCTGGTATTTAGATATTTTCGCAAAACAATTCATTGGATCTTTTGATACAACAAAGTATGGGGCTATCCCAATGATTTTTGTTGGACTGCTTCCCTTTATTTTAACCATTTTATTTTTTACACTGAAATCTAATTAAGTTCACGTGAAACTTATCTATGCAATTTTCTTTGCATTTCTAATTGCAAGCTTTTATATAGAAGTGCTTGATTTATTTTGGCAAGGTATGCATACTCCAAATATGTTTTTACATCGCTATGCTTGGATTTTTTCTACCTTGTTAATTTACACAGCAGCGGAAGTCTTAAATCGTCTAAGGGAAATTAAAATCTGGAACTTTTTAGTTTCGCTTTTTCTTGTAGTAACAGGATTTTTAGCTACCATCTATCTAAAATCGCATTATTCTTTTTTAACAGATTTGAATATTCTGCTTACTTTTGAATTTTTGGTTGTCTATTCGCTTTTACTCCTTGCAGTTATCAAAAAGTTTATCTCTGTAAATCTATTTGCCATTCTAATCTCTTTATTTATAATGGTTGAAATAAGTTTAAATGCTTCATCTCAAATAGACGGAATTGCTAAGGAATGGGGATTTGCTTCTCGAAGTGCTTATAATCGAGATATCCCAGCTATGGAATCTTTCTCAACATATATTGGGAACCAATTTACCCGTACTGAGAAACTAGAAACTCAGACAGGAAATGACAGTATGAAATTCAATTACAATGGAATCTCTCAATTTTCATCTGTGCGAAATCGTTCAGCAAGCTCTACTTTGGATAAACTTGGGTTTAAATCCTCTGGGACTAATCTCAATCTCCGTTATGGCAATAATAGTATTTTGGCTGATAGTTTATTTGGAATCCAGTACAATATCTCAGATAGTCCTAATGATAAGTATGGTTTCCAAGATTTATATCAAAAAGATAATCTTACCCTATATGAAAATCAATTCTCTCTTCCGATTGCATTTGCTAGTCAATCTGTTTACAATGATGTCAAGTTTAATGAACACACTTTGGATAATCAAACCTCGTTTTTAAATCAACTTGCTAACGTCGATTTTGATTATTTTTCTCCAATCCCTTATGACAAAACAGAAAATACTAATGATTTGATTAGTGTCACAAGTTCTTCAAATGAGGATGCAGCAATCCAGTATCAAATTGAAGTACCAGAAAATAGCCAAGTTTATCTTTCTTTCACTAACCTTCACTTTTCTAATGATAAACAAAAGAAGGTTGACATTCTTGTCAATGGGGAAAAGAAAACTTTTACAACTGATAATGCCTTCTCCTTCTTTAATCTAGGATATACAAAAGAGAAAAAAACTTTCAATATTCATGTTAGTTTCCCTGGAAATTCACAAGTATCATTTGAATCTCCTACCTTCTACCGTTTAGATACCCAAACTTTAACTGAGGCAATTCAAAAAATTAAAGAACAACCAGTAACAGTATCGACTTCTAAAAACAAGGTTTTTGCTACATATGATGTCCAACAAGATACGTCTATTTTCTTCACTATTCCTTATGACAAAGGTTGGTTTGCCTACCAAGATGGTAAGAAAATAGAAATTAAACAAGCTCAAACTGGCTTTATGAAAGTTGACGTTCCTAAGGGGAAAAGAACTATTACACTTTCCTTTATTCCCAATGGGTTTATTACTGGAGGAATCTGTTCCTTTACTTCTCTCTTACTATTTGGAATCTATAATCACAGACGAAAGTCATCTAAGGCATAAAAAAATCGACCAGTTAATCGGTCGATTTTTTTAATCTCCTTCCATTTTCTTAGGTTGATAGGCTAGCATACCTAAACAAATAAATAGTACTAATATCACAGCAAGGAAAATAACTTGGTGATGAATATTTCCTGTCATAGAGATTGTTTGTCGTAATCCTGAAACTGAATAACTCATTGGTAACCAAGGATTAATAGCTCTAAAGAAATCATTTGTCAAAGCAAGTGGATAAGTACCGGCACTTGATGCCAACTGTAATAAAAGCAAGATAAGAGAGAAGAAAGCTCCTATACGGCTATTCCACGTTGTTAAAGCAGTCACCATAGACATGAATACTAAACTTGTTAAGATGATGAGAATAAATGTTCTCATTTCATGATTAGCAGTTAGACCAATAAGATGAACTCCTCCATATACCAAAATTCCTGCTAAAACAGCTATAATACCATTTATTTCAGCTCGAGATTTCAACCAAGCCCAGCGGCTCTCCGGATGACGTCCTGAAGGTAACTTCGCAAAGATCATATTCGTTGATATTGCTGCAACAAAGAGAGCAACTGATATCATATAAGGAGCCATTGCAACTCCATTTACAGGAACTTGATCATTGTCTGTTTTGGAAAGACTGAGAGGATTTGATAAAATCTCTGCATTTTTAGATTCCGTAGATGCTGATTTGAGTTGATCACTGGCATTACTCAATCCTTGTACTAAAGAAGCAACTCCTGTCTGTAAACCTTCCAAGCCAGAAGTTAACTTTGTTCCACCTTCTGCTAGTTTCCCAGCTCCATCTGCCAATTTATTAGCCCCATTCTCTAATTTAGACGCACCTGAAAGTAACTGACTGGATTTATCAGCTAATTGGCCCGATCCTAACTGCAATTTATCAACTCCTGCCATTAATTCTTGACTCTTTTGATTCAATTGATTGGATCCAGTTGATAATTTTTCAATACCAGATACTAATTCTGGAGTTTTTTCAACTAATTGACCAACTCCTGCTGTCAAGCTAGAAGATTTTTGTGTCAAGGTGGTTGAGCCTGAAACTAGTTGGTCCAAACTACCTGTCAAGGTGGAATTTTTTTCACTTAGTTGACTTGCGCCTTGAGAAACTTTATCAACACCTGCAGTATATGCATTTACACCTGATGTAATAGACTGACTGGCAGGAACTAATTGGCTAGTAACAGCTCCTTGTATTTCTGTTAATCCACTTGACAATACTGTCAAAGAAGTAGAAGCAAGCGGTAATACTTGATTAGCTTGATTTTTTAATGTCGAAAGATTAGAAGATTGATTTTGTAAGTTTTCTAAACTTCCCTGTAGACCTTGAGCTAAAGCTACAATGGACTGAGCCGATTGAATACTATCAGTCGAATTTTGAGATACAGAAGCACTTATTTCAGCTTGTTGCTCACTTGTCAAAGATTGATAAGCTGCTGTCGATTGAATATTGGCTAATGTAGTCGCTTTATCAGACTGAGCACTTGCTAGCATTTGATTAGAAAGAGACACTATACTTGATAAAACAGAATCTAATTGTTTTGTATCACCAACATCAATATTTTGAATAGCTTGATTTAACTGATTCAGACCAGAAGATAATTGATTAATTTGATTTTTTTGCTCAGACGAAGCCTCTAACTTGCTAGAAAGTTGTTGAATCCCTTCACTTAATTGCTCCACACCCATTCGAAGTGTAGCTGATTGACTAGATAACTGATTAGCACCTGTTGCAAGATTTCCCACTCCATTTGTATAGGCACTAATACCAGATGAAAATTGATTCAGACCAGCATTGAGCATAGAAACACCGCCAGTATAGGACTCTACACCAGTATATAGTTGGTTGATTCCCCCTACTAATTCAGGGCTTTTAGAAGATAATTGACCTAACCCACTATCTAATTGACTCACTGCACCAGTATATGTAACTAAACCACTATTAAAATTCCCTAAGCCAAGATGAAGTTGTTCAACACCAGAAACATAAGAAGATAATCCTCTAGTAAACTGCTCCGTTCCATTTGAAAATGTTAAACTTGAATCGGCTAAAGAGTGTAGGTTAGTAGTTAATGTTTGACTTCCTGTCGCTAACTGATTCGCTCCATCGGTTAATTTTTCACTGCCTGAAGCTGCTTGATTCATACCATCCTTTAAATCAATCATTTTGCTAAATAAAGCTTTGGTATAGGTCTCGGTTACATTGGTAGAAACATTCTGCTTTAATTGTGTCATAGCAGAATCACTCATCTTGCTTGCAATAAAGCTATGACCACTTGAAGTCTGATAATCGATTTGCATTTGCTCTGGATGATCCGTTAAAATAGAAGCTGCTTTTTCAGATAAATCACTTGGTAAAGTTACTACCATATAGTAATCGCCATTTTCTAAACCCTTCTTACCTTCCTCTTCATCTACAAAATGAAAATCCAAGGATTTATTTTGCTCTAAATTAGACACCATGTCTTTTCCTATAGACATGCTATTACCATTATAAGAGGCCTCTTTATCATTATTGACAACTGCCACAGGTAAGTCAGACACTTGACCATATGGATCCCACATTGAGGATAAAAATATGATGTTGTATAAAGCAGGAATAAGAGAAATTCCTATCATGACAATAATAAAGGTTGGTTTTTTAAAAATTGCTTTCCATTCTTTAAACATAGTTTCTCCTTTTTTAAACATACTGTCTAAAATTTTGATATAATAGATTATACATTAAAAAAATCTAAATTACAAGATAAAAAATCCATTTTTAGACATATAGTCTAATTTGTTTATAAGGAGGAAATATGAAAGAAAGTAATAAACGCTTAAAAAACAAAGAGAACTATTGAAAATGCTATGGTCCAATTACTAATGGAACAACCATTTGATCAAATTTCTACTGTCAAGTTAGCAGAAAAAGCCGGAATTAGTCGTTCCAGCTTCTATACTCACTATAAGGATAAGTATGACATGATTGAGCACTATCAAAGCAAGCTATTTCATACATTTGAATATATTTTTCAAAAACATGCTCATCACAAAAGAGATGCTATTTTAGAAGTCTTTGAATATCTAGAGTCAGAACCACTTCTGGCTACCCTTCTTTCTGAAAATGGGACCAAAGAAATTCAAAATTTCTTACGAAATAAACTTCATATCATGCTCAGTACAGATTTACAAAAGCGATTTATGCAACTGAATCTTAATACCACTGAATTAGAATACAGTAGCATCTATCTAACTCACGCACTTTTTGGTATATGCCAAACTTGGATTGCACATGGAAAAAAAGAAAGTCCTCAAGAAATAACAGACTTCCTTATGAAAATGCTTGGTGATACAAATTGATACAAAAAGAGGAACACAACTGTGCTCCTTTTTGTCTGTACTCCGCCAGTAGGACTCGAACCTACGACATCATGATTAACAGTCATGCGCTACTACCAACTGAGCTATGGCGGATAAAATAGTCCGTACGGGATTCGAACCCGTGTTACCGCCGTGAAAAGGCGGTGTCTTAACCCCTTGACCAACGGACCTTCTATCTGTAGCAGATATAACCATTATATCAATTTCTTATTAATTGTCAATTACTTTTGAGATTTTTTCTCTAAAATATCTTTCAATTTTCTAATTTTTAATCTTGAAATAGGACAACGATGGTCTTCATAGAAAACAATTTCTAGGTTTTTTCGATCAATTTCTCTGATATTGCCTATATTTACCAAAAATGACTTATGAGGAGAATAAAATCGCTGAGTATGTTTGTCCTTTTCCTGAATATCCGTCATGGTACCATAAACTCTTTTGCAAAATTCTTACCAATAATGCGCAATTTATGAG
>CAKMOM010000044.1:0-9268 GCA_927910965.1 uncultured Streptococcus sp. | reverse complement strand
GTCTAGCAGTTGGTCTGCTTGACTGATGGCTCGCTCAGGTTGCTGGGTAAAGGGTTTGTTCCCGAAAAACTCCAACCATGGCTTACGAACCTCGTCTTTGCTGGTTTCTCTGTATTTTTAGGTCTTATTTACGATGGTCTTACAAGAGTGCTTCAAATTCAGCTACTGACATACCCAGCTGCTGGCTGGCAACCTCAGATGTCAAAAGACCTTGGTGGACCATATCCAGGAAGGCAAAAAGTTTCCCACGTTCAAGTCCCTGTTCAATACCACGCTCTAAACCTTGTTCAAGACCCTCAGCTCGACCACGTTCTAAGCCCTTTTCTTCAGCCTGTTCCAAGGCATAGTCCTGCGCTAACAAGGCTTGTTCTTCGCGCATACGTAGTTGACTAAACATTTCCTGTCCTCCTCGGACCAGCTCTTGTAGTCCAGCAGTTGATCTGCCTGGCTGATGGCTCGCTCGGGTTGTTGAGTAAAGGGTTTATTCCCGAAAAACTCCAACCACGGTTTGCGAACGCTATCTTTGCTGGTTTCTCTGTATTTTTTTAATTCCAAGAACGCCATCTTGACTAGATGGTTTTCTTGACCGTTATTTGTGATGGTTAAGACCTCACCTGTCGCGTCCTCTCGCATGCTAAAGCTATGAAAAGCTTGATCATCATGGAAGTAGTTACTATCTACAATAGCGATTGCGTATACCGGTGCAATATGTTTGTAGCTCTGGTGAGTATTGCCCTCTTGCTGGCGAATTTTTTTCTAGATTTTGATTGACCTGACTGCACAAGTAAGCCCACAGGCGATTGATGAAAAAATTCTGATGATGCACCTGAATCTCAATGATAACTTGGGTGCCATTGTCCAACTCCGCTAAGACGTCTATACTTGTATAGAAATCTTGTACTGAATAGGGCAGAGAAGGCAAGACGTGAATGTTACTTCCCTCTAAAATAGTCACATTTTTGGCTGGTAAATCCAGCATATCACGAATAAATTGACAAGTGATTTCTGGATTGCTAAAGATTTTCTTAGCAACTAAGTCATTGGTTGGGCTGATGCCCGGATGTCTGAGAATCATCCATTTCCTCCTTTTATTATACCATAGTTTTAAATCTAATTTTGCTAGATTCTCTGGCTCTATCTATTTATTCGGAAAAAGGATGAAAAATACTCGGTTTGGCTCTTCTCGATGGTATTTTTTGGTGCTTTCCTTTATAATGGGTGTATGGATAAGAAAAAATTATTATTGATTGATGGGTCTTCTGTTGCCTTTCGGGCGTTTTTTGCACTCTATCAGCAGTTGGACCGTTTTAAGAATGCGGCTGGTTTGCATACCAATGCGATTTATGGTTTTCAGTTGATGTTGAGCCATTTGTTGGAACGAGTTGAGCCGAGTCATATTTTGGTGGCTTTTGATGCGGGAAAGACGACCTTCCGTACAGAGATGTATGCGGACTATAAGGGTGGTCGGGCCAAGACTCCTGATGAGTTTCGTGAGCAATTTCCCTTCATTCGTGAGTTGCTGGATCACATGGGGATTCGCCACTATGAGTTGGCTCAGTATGAGGCAGATGACATCATTGGGACGCTGGATAAACTAGCTGAGCAAGATGGTTTTGATATTACCATTGTCAGTGGGGACAAGGACTTGATTCAGCTGACGGATGAGCATACGGTGGTTGAGATTTCCAAGAAAGGTGTGGCTGAGTTTGAGGCCTTTACGCCAGATTATCTCATGGAAAAGATGGGCATTACACCGACTCAGTTTATCGATCTCAAGGCGCTCATGGGTGATAAGTCTGATAATATCCCTGGGGTGACCAAAATCGGTGAAAAGACGGGTATCAAGCTCTTGCTGGAGTATGGTTCGCTTGAAGGTATTTATGAAAATATCGATGTGATGAAGGCTTCTAAGATGAAGGAAAATCTCATCAATGATAAGGAACAGGCCTTTTTGTCTAAAACACTGGCGACCATTGATACCAAGGCACCGATTGAGATTGGTTTGAAGGATTTGGTCTATAGTGGTCCAGATGTGGAAAATCTTGGGAAATTCTACGATGAGATGGGCTTCAAACAGCTCAAACAGGCTTTAAATGTGTCGTCAGCTGATGTTGCTGAAAGTTTGGACTTTACTATCGTTGAGCAAGTCAGTCAAGATATGCTGAGTGAAGAAGCTATCTTTCACTTTGAGCTTTTTGGTGAGAATTACCATACGGATGATTTGGTTGGTTTTGCTTGGTCTTGTGGGGATAAGCTCTATGCTACAGACAAGCTTGAACTTTTGCAAGAGCCTATTTTCAAAGATTTTCTAGAAAAAACACCTTTGAGGGTGTATGACTTTAAGAAAGCTAAAGTTCTCTTGCATCGTTTGGGTGTGGATTTGCAGGCGCCTGCTTTTGACAGTCGTTTGGCTAAATATCTCCTTTCGACTGTGGAGGACAATGAAATTGCGACCATCGCTAGTCTTTATGGTCAGACTTACTTGGTCGATGATGAGACTTTCTATGGTAAGGGAGTCAAGAAGGCCATTCCTGAACGCGAGAAATTCTTGGAACATTTGGCGCGTAAGCTTGCTGTTTTGGTTGAGACTGAGCCTATTTTTGCTTGAAAAACTCAGTGAAAATGGGCAATTAGAGCTTCTTTATGATATGGAGCAACCTCTGGCTTTTGTCCTTGCCAAGATGGAAATTGCTGGGATTACGGTCAAGAAAGAGACCTTGCTTGAGATGCAGGCTGAAAATGAGCTTGTTATTGAAAAACTGACTCAGGAGATTTACGAACTGGCTGGTGAGGAGTTTAATATTAACTCGCCTAAGCAGTTGGGCGTGCTTCTCTTTGAAAAATTGGGGCTACCTCTAGAATACACTAAGAAAACCAAGACAGGTTATTCGACAGCAGTGGATGTCTTGGAACGCTTGGCTCCTATTGCGCCGATTGTTAAGAAAATTCTCGACTACCGTCAGATTGCCAAGATTCAATCGACTTATGTGATTGGTTTGCAGGACTGGATTTTGGCTGATGGCAAGATTCATACTCGCTATGTGCAGGATTTGACCCAGACTGGGCGTCTGTCTAGTGTGGATCCAAACTTGCAAAATATTCCTGTGCGATTGGAACAAGGCCGTCTCATTCGTAAGGCTTTTGTACCCGAGTGGGAGGATAGTGTGTTGCTCAGTTCGGATTATTCACAGATTGAATTGCGTGTTTTAGCGCATATTTCTAATGATGAGCACTTGATTAAGGCCTTCCAAGAGGGAGCGGACATCCATACCTCGACAGCCATGCGTGTCTTTGGCATTGAACGTCCTGAGGATGTGACTGCAAACGACCGTCGCAATGCCAAGGCTGTCAACTTTGGAGTGGTTTACGGGATTTCAGACTTTGGCTTGTCTAATAATTTAGGCATTAGCCGTAAGGAAGCCAAAGCCTATATTGATACCTACTTTGAACGTTTTCCAGGTATTAAAAACTACATGGATGAAGTGGTGCGTGAGGCGCGTGATAAAGGCTATGTAGAGACCCTCTTCAAGCGTCGTCGTGAGTTGCCAGATATCAATTCTCGCAACTTCAACATTCGTGGTTTTGCGGAGCGGACTGCTATCAACTCTCCTATTCAGGGATCGGCGGCAGATATTCTCAAGATTGCTATGATTCAGCTGGATAAAGCCTTGGTTGCAGGTGGCTATCAGACTAAGATGCTGTTACAAGTGCACGATGAAATCGTCCTTGAAGTTCCTAAATCTGAATTGGCAGAGATGAAAAAATTGGTCAAACAAACCATGGAAGAAGCCATTCAACTCAGTGTTCCCCTCATCGCAGATGAAAATGAAGGTGCAACCTGGTACGAGGCTAAATAAAAAGGGGGCTAGTTCTCCTTTTTTGTAGTAGAATTATGCAAGCCTTTTCAAATTGTGCTATACTGATGAAAAAGGAGGATTTCTATGAGTCAAGAATTTATCAATCCAAGTGATGGCGTGATTCGTCAGTATCTCGCAACGAGTAAAACCCTTGCTGTGGTGGGCTTGTCAGACCGTGAGGAAACAACGAGCAATCGAGTGACCAAGGAAATGCAGGCTCGGGGTTATAAAATTATCCCAGTCAATCCCAAGGTGGCAGGTGGCGAAATATTGGGTGAAAAGGCTTATGCTAGTCTAGCTGAGATTCCTTTTCCTGTAGATATTGTCAATGTTTACCGTCGCAGCGAGTTTTTGCCTGATGTGGCGCGTGATTTTCTCAAAGCTGACGCCAAGATTTTTTGGGCACAGCTAGGACTTGAAAGTCTAGAAGCGGAAGAAATCTTGCGTGCTGGTGGATGTGATGACATCGTGATGAATCGTTGTATTAAGAGAGAACATACACGCTTGATTGAGGAAGCATAAGAAAAAGGTAGCTGGTGGGCTACCTTTTGTGTTAGAAAATACCAATCAATGCTTGCATGCCAAGGCTGGTGAGGATGATGGCAATCCAGCAAAGGGCTCCAAGAAGAATTGATTTTCCGCTGGATTTGACCATAGCTACTAGATTGGTTTTGAGACCGATAGCACTCATGGCCATGATAATGAGGAATTTGGAGAGTTGTTTGAGAGGGGTAAAGAAACTACTGGACACACCGAGAGAGGTCAGGAGGGTGGTTAGGAGAGATGCGAGGATAAAGTAAAGGATAAAAAGTGGGAAGACTTTTTTTCAGTTGCAAACCTTGCTTATTTTTTTGCTCGCGACTTTGCCAGTAGGAGAGAAAGAGCGTAATAGGAATGATTGCTAAGGTGCGCGTGAGTTTCACAATGGTTGCAGACTCAAGGGTATTGGTCTGGTAAAGACTGTCCCAAGAGCTGGCGGTAGCCGTTACAGAGGAAGTGTCATTGACCGCAGTTCCTGCAAAGAGGGCGAAGCCTTCATTGGATAGATGAAGCCAGGTACCTAGCGTTGGAAAGATGAGCGCAGCCAAGACATTGAAGAAAAAGATAACGGAGATGGCTTGGGCTACTTCCTTTTCCTTGGCATGGATAACGGGCGCTGTCGCTGCAATGGCAGAGCCCCCACAGATGGAAGAACCTACTCCAATCAAGGTAGCCAGTTTTGTGTCCAGTGCAAAGAAGCGCTGGAAGAGGTAGGCAACAATCAAGGCTATTGAAATGGTGGAAAGGATGACAGGGAGTGAAGATTGCCCAACTGCGAAGACCTGCGAGATATTGAGACCAAAACCAAGCAAGATAACGGCATACTGGAGCAATTTTTTAGAACTAAAGGTCAATCCCGCATCCAGTTGTTTATAAGGCGAGAGAAAGGGATGGAGAAGCATGCCTATGAAAATTGCAAAGACAGGCGCGCCAATAACAGGGAAGAATCCTCCTAAGTACCAAGATAGGATGGAAATGAGAAGGCAGGCCAAGATGCCTGCTCCATTTTTTGATAGAAATGACATAAAAACCTCCAAATAGAATCTGTTACCATTATAGACCTGTAAAGAGGAAAAGTAAAATAGAAAGTGGAAAGCTATTCTATCATGTATTTTTGCGGTTGGGGGGCTTTTGTAGTATAATAGAGATACGTTTTGAAAGTAGGAGGTATCTATGGACTTAACTAAGCGATTTAATAAACAGTTAGATAAGATTCAAGTTTCGTTGATTCGTCAGTTTGACCAGGCTATTTCGGAGATTCCTGGGGTCTTGCGTTTGACCTTGGGGGAACCTGATTTTACAACGCCAGACCATGTCAAGGAGGCGGCCAAGCGAGCGATTGATCAGAACCAATCCTACTATACAGGGATGAGTGGTCTGCTGACTCTACGTCAGGCGGCCAGTGACTTTGTTAAGGAAAAGTACCAACTGGACTATGCTCCTGAAAATGAAATCTTGGTTACAATTGGGGCGACAGAGGCTTTATCTGCGACTTTGACGGCTATTTTGGAAGAGGGAGACAAGGTACTTTTGCCAGCTCCTGCTTATCCGGGTTATGAACCGATTGTCAATCTAGTTGGGGCAGAGATTGTCGAGATTGATACAACTGAAAATGGGTTTGTCTTGACTCCTGAGATGTTGGAGAAGGCTATTTTGGAGCAAGGTGACAAGCTCAAGGCGGTTATTCTCAACTATCCAGCTAATCCGACAGGAATTACCTACAGTCGAGAGCAGTTGGAGGCCTTGGCAGCTGTTTTACGCAAGTACGAAATTTTTGTTGTCTGTGATGAGGTTTACTCAGAATTGACCTACACAGGCGAAGCCCATGTGTCTCTGGGAACCATGTTGAGAGATCAGGCTATTATTATCAATGGTCTATCTAAATCACATGCCATGACAGGTTGGCGTTTGGGTCTGATTTTCGCTCCTGCAGCCTTTACAGCTCAGTTGATTAAGAGTCACCAGTACTTGGTGACTGCCGCAAATACTATGACTCAACATGCTGCGGTAGAAGCCTTGACGGCTGGTAAAAATGATGCGGAACCTATGAAGAAGGAATACATCCAGCGTCGAGATTATATTATCGAGAAAATGACTGCTCTTGGTTTTGAGATTATCAAACCAGACGGTGCCTTTTATATCTTTGCTAAGATTCCAGCAGGATATAATCAAGATTCTTTTGCTTTTCTGAAGGATTTTGCTCAGAAGAAGGCTGTTGCCTTTATCCCTGGTGCTGCCTTTGGGCGTTATGGAGAAGGTTATGTTCGCCTGTCTTATGCAGCCAGCATGGAGACGATCAAAGAAGCAATGAAACGACTTGAGGAGTACATGAGAGAAGCATGATTCAGTCTATCACGAGTCAAGGCTTGGTGCTCTACAATCGTAACTTTCGTGAGGATGACAAGCTAGTCAAGATTTTTACAGAGAAGGCTGGCAAGCGCATGTTTTTCGTTAAACATGCTGGCCAGTCTAAGCTGGCGCCGGTTATTCAGCCCTTGGTGCTGGCACGATTTCTCTTGCGAATCAATGATGATGGGCTTAGTTACATTGAGGACTATCATGAGGTGATGACTTTTCCCAAGATTAATAGTGACCTCTTTGTCATGGCTTATGCGACCTATGTGGCAGCTCTTGCAGATGCTAGTTTGCAGGACAATCAGCAGGATGCTTCCTTGTTTGCTTTTTTGCAAAAGACTTTGGAGTTGATGGAAGCAGGGATAGATTATCAGGTTTTGACCAATATTTTTGAAATTCAAATCTTGACTCGATTTGGAATCAGCCTTAATTTTAATGAGTGTGTCTTTTGCCATCGGGTAGGTCAGGCTTTTGATTTTTCTTTCAAATATGGAGCCTGCCTTTGCCCAGAGCATTATCATGAAGATGAGAGACGTTGCCATATCAATCCCAACATCCCTTATCTGCTCAATCAATTTCAGGCTATTGATTTTGAAACCTTGGAGACCATTTCGCTTAAGGCAGAAATCAAGCAAGAGCTACGCAAGTTTATGGATCAACTCTACGAAGAGTACGTTGGGATTCACCTAAAATCAAAGAAATTTATTGATTCCCTAGCAGACTGGGGACAATTACTAAAAGAGGAAGACAAATGAAAAAAATCGCAGTAGATGCTATGGGTGGCGATTATGCACCCCAAGCCATCGTTGAGGGTGTCAATCAAGCCCTAGCTGACTTTTCAGATATTGAGATTCAGCTCTACGGAGATGAAAGCAAAATCAAGCAATATCTGACAGCGACAGAGCGCGTCAACATTATCCATACAGATGAGAAGATTGATTCAGACGATGAACCTACGAGAGCTATTCGGAAGAAGAAAAATGCCAGTATGGTCTTGGCAGCCAAGGCTGTCAAAGACGGCGAAGCAGACGCTGTTCTCTCAGCTGGGAATACAGGTGCTTTACTAGCAGCAGGATTTTTCATCGTGGGTCGTATCAAGAACATCGATCGTCCTGGGCTTATGTCGACTTTGCCGACTGTAGATGGGAAGGGGTTTGACATGCTGGACCTCGGTGCTAATGCGGAAAATACAGCTCAGCACCTCCATCAATATGCGGTTCTAGGTTCCTTCTATGCTAAAAATGTTCGTGGAATTGCGCAACCACGCGTTGGCTTGCTCAATAACGGAACAGAGAGTAGTAAGGGCGACCCGCTTCGTAAGGAAACTTACGAATTACTAGCAGCTGATGAAAGTTTGAACTTTATCGGAAACGTGGAAGCACGTGATTTGATGAATGGCGTTGCAGATGTTGTTGTGGCAGATGGTTTCACGGGAAACGCTGTGCTCAAATCCATCGAAGGTACAGCTATGGGAATCATGGGCTTGCTCAGGACAGCTATTACAGGTGGAGGGCTTCGAGCAAAACTAGGGGCACTCCTTCTCAAGGATAGCCTCAGAGGTTTGAAAAAACAGCTCAACTATTCAGATGTTGGTGGAGCAGTCTTGTTTGGTGTCAAGGCACCGGTTGTCAAGACTCATGGCTCAAGCGATGCCAAGGCTGTTTATAGTACGATTCGCCAGATTCGTACCATGCTAGAAACAGACGTAGTTGCCCAGACTGCGCGTGAATTTTCAGGAGAATAAAAGAGATGACAGAAAAAGAAATTTTTGACCGTATTGTGACTATTATCCAAGAGCGACAGGGAGAGGACTTTGTCGTGACAGAATCCTTGAGTCTGAAAGACGATTTGGATGCTGATTCAGTCGACTTGATGGAGTTTATCTTGACACTGGAAGATGAATTTAGCATCGAAATCAGTGATGAGGAAATTGACCAACTCCAAAATGTAGGAGATGTGGTTAAGATCATTCAAGCAAAATAAAGATAAGAAGTTCCAAGGCATTTGCTTTGGAATTTTTCTTTGGTTCAAGTGACCGTTTAGGAACAGATTTAGTCTTTCTAGGGACAGTAGAAATCTGAGGAGACATAAGGGATATAATAGAGTCAGAAAAAATCAATCTCCAAAAAGGAGAAAAAAGAAAGGATTTTCACGATGAAAAAATATCTTTATTCTAGTTTGTTAGTTCTTGCAGGAGGCGTTCTCCTAGCAAATACTACGGTAGCCTATGCTGATTCCCCATCAGCAAGTGAGAAAGAAGCGATTGCTCAATTAGTTAATCAAGGCAAGATAAAAGCTGAAGAAGCTGATCAAGTAAAATTGATTGGTTTTGAAGATAAAGAAACCCAAGCAGAGGGAAATCAAGAGAAGAAAGCTTTCAATCAATATCGTGATCCGAAAGGAACATGGATGCAAACCAATGGTAATGGTGGTTTAAATACGGTTCAGGTGGTTATGCTAAAAATTGGGAACAATTAGATGGCAAGTGGTACTATTTTGATGACCAAGGATGGATG
>CAKMOM010000043.1:0-15650 GCA_927910965.1 uncultured Streptococcus sp. | reverse complement strand
ATTATTATATTCTTTTTTTATAGTCTTATTCATTTAAGGTTACTCCCAATACTATACAAATATATTAGCTATTTCAATACACTACTTTTTCAATATCATTGATTGTGATTGTTATGGTATCCCAGTCTTTGGGTGAATCACCTATGTCAGCAATAAAAGTATCTTCACTTAACTTTTCGACAATTGTCGCCGTTTGACCGTTTTTTTAACAACACTGTATCAAATTCTCGAATTTTTACGATTTTTCTCCTTGCGTAAGCTTCTTTGGCTTCGGCGAGAGTCATCTTGTTAGGGCCACCGTCAATATTTATAATACCCGTATTTTGCCAACGACAAACGTCACAGATATCATAGTCCATAACTTCAGTTCCGCAAACAGGGCAATGTAGCCATATTTCCCCGTTAATTTCCCAAGTCTTTTGTGATTCATTCATGTCGTTCTTCCTTTTATAAGCCATTTTCGCTTCAGCAAGAGTCATTTTATTAGGACCACCATCGATATTAAATGCTCCCGTATTTGCCAATGACAAACATCGCAAATATCATAAGTTTCTACTAAAGTTCCACATACAGGGCAATGCACATGCTCCCAACCATCAATGAAAATTAAATTCTCTTTTTTAGTTTTATTCATGATAAACAACTCCTGTTATTTTGTAATACCGTCTTGAGTTAACTCTATTGATGCGATTTCAGATTCATTAAATCCAACATATGGATATTTATCTGTTCTTATTGTAATTTCATCATAGAGTTCATCTTCCGTATCAAGTTTCCCTGTAAAGCTATTACAATGACCCTCTAAAATTTGCCCGTCAACAAAAACAACACTAATTTCTTTTCCTAAATATCGTTCTAAACTCATTACTGATTTCCTTTCCAATATTATACTTCAAATCAAGTGATATTACTAATGAATAAAGTATGGTAAATGATAAAACAGTTTATCTGACAATGCAAGTTTCTCGTCTGCCGAATGTATTGATTTAGTAGTTTTTGCTAGTCTTTTATAAAAATCGTAATATAATTTTGGGTGATAATCATTTTTTAATGAAGAGAGGAGAAGTAATGTTGAGATTGAATCGCGCCATTTCTAGTGGGTCGAGAAAAGCAGGAACTCTGATAGTTCTGCCTATCCGTTTATATAAGGCTTCCCTTAGAACCACATCTAGGGGCTTTTATGTATAAGAGAGTAATAAGTATTACTACTTTACAATACGTGTAGCACGTGTTATAATAGTGTTGTCAGGAGGTAAAAGCGCTATGCCTATGACACAAAAAGAGATGGTTAAACTCCTTACGGCTCATGGTTGGATAAAGACCAAAGGCGGTAAAGGCTCCCATATTAAAATGGAGAAGCAAGGGGAAAGACCTATCACAATCCCTCATGGTGAGCTGAATAAGTACACTGAAAGAGGGATAAGAAAGCAAGCTGGGTTGTAAAATTCAACCCCTGCTTTTTGATATGGAGGTAGTGAGATGTTAGTTACGTATCCAGCTTTATTTTATTATGATGATACAGATGGAGTAAAAGCGACTTATTTTGTTCATTTCCCAGATTTTGAATACTCAGCTACACAAGGTGCGGGGATTTCTGAGGCTTTGGCTATGGGTTCGGAGTGGTTAGGAATTACTGTCGCAGATTTAATAGAGAGTGATGGAGATTTGCCCCAGCCATCAGATATCAATAGCTTGTCCTTAATTGATAATGATCCTTTTAAAGATGATGAAGATTTCGTGTCAACCTATGACCTTGATAAATCTTTTATTTCTATGGTATCTGTTGATGTATCAGAGTACTTAGGAAGTCAGGAACCAATTAAAAAGACCTTGACTATACCAAGATGGGCAGATAAGTTGGGACGAGAAATGGGACTTAACTTTTCTCAGACTTTGACAGACGCTATTGCAGATAAGAAAATTCAAGCCTAAGATTAAGTGTGGTATCGTGGGAGTGGTCAATAAAAAAGCACATCTAATTGTGCTAGTTACTTATCTATTGATCCTATAGATTTGCTAGCCCTTTCGAGGGCTTTTTGTGTTGACTTTTTGGAAAAAATAAGGAAATCAACTGTTTAAGAAAATCACTGATACCAAGGGTTTAAATGAGGTAATATGGTATAATTAGGACATAAAATAATTTTGTGGTAAGATGGTAGTATCTATTTTAGCATATTTCCGAGCAATCGGGGCGATTTAAGAGTCGCATAGAAAGAGGACAAAATGGCAACATACGGATTTTTAGATGTTTTAGAGGAAGAGTTGGAGAAGAACTTTCCCTTTGATTTTGAGATTAGTTGGGACAAGCGCAACCACGCGGTTGAAGTGAGTTTTCTATTGGAAGCGCAAAATGCTGCAGGTGTGGAGATGGTGGATGAAGATGGAGAGGTTTCATCAGATGACATTCTCTTTGAAGAAGCGGTACTCTTTTACAATCCTGCTAAGTCAACCGTCAATGAGGAAGATTATTTGACGGTTATTCCTTACTTACCAAAGAAAGGTTTCTCTCGCGAATTTTTAAACTATTTTGCACTATTCCTTAAAGATACTGCCGAGGTTGGTCTAGATGCCCTTATGGACTTTTTGGATGACCCAGAAGCAGAAGAATTCGTCATGGAATGGAACCAAGAAGTCTTTGAAGAAGGAAAAGTCGGCTTGGAAGATGGAGAGTTTTATCCTTATCCGAGATACTAGGAGTTTGACATGGAACTAGAAATTTCTGATTTCACAGGCTGTAAGATTGCTTTGTTTTGTGGGGATAGGCTCCTGACCATCTTACGCGATGATAAGACAAGCATTCCCTGGCCCAACATGTGGGAACTGCCCGGTGGGGGACGCGAGGGGGATGAAAGTCCTTTTGAGTGCGCAGCGCGTGAAGTTTATGAAGAACTGGGAATTCATTTGACTGAGGATTGTCTGCTTTGGAGTAAGTTTTATCCAAGTATGCTTTTTGCGGATAAACAATCTGTATTTCTAGTCGGTCAGTTAACACAGAACCAGTTTGACAATATCACCTTTGGTGATGAAGGGCAGGGCTATCAGCTCATGAATGTCAAGGAATTTCTTAGCTCCAGTCAAGTTGTACCTCATTTGCAAGAGAGATTAAAAGATTATTATAAAGTAAGTGATTAGAAAGGATGGTTCGGTTAAATTTCTAAACTGAACCCGCCCTAAACACTGTGCCAAAAAGATAAACTTCTCATAGACACAAGCGTCTTCAGAGAAGTTTCTATTTTGGCTTTGTGTTTTACGGGCTTGGTATCTTAAATATGGAAACATGGCAAGAGTTAAAAGTTACAGTGAAGCGTGAGGGAGAGGAGTTGGTTTCCAATCTCTTGATTGAGCTGGGAGCGCAAGGTGTTGCGATCGAAGATAGTATGGACTATGTGGGAAATGTTGACCGCTTCGGAGAGATTTTCCCAGAGGTTGAGCAGCAAGAAGAAATCGTAGTGACAGCCTACTACCCTGATACAGTTGATATAGCAACGGTTGAGGCAGACTTGCAGGCCCGTCTCGCGGAACTAACTGATTTTATGGACTTGGGAGAGGTCAAGATGGGGACGACTGCCTTGGCTGAGGAAGACTGGGCAGACAACTGGAAGAAATACTATGAACCAGCTCGTATCACTCATGATTTGACCATCGTGCCGTCTTGGACGGACTATGAGGCGACTGCTGGGGAAAAGATTATCAAGCTGGATCCAGGTATGGCTTTTGGTACGGGGACCCATCCAACCACTAAGATGAGCCTCTTTGCCTTGGAGCAGGTTCTTCGTGGTGGGGAAACAGTGCTGGATGTGGGGACTGGATCAGGTGTCCTCTCCATTGCTAGCTCGCTACTTGGAGCTAAGGAAATTTTCGCCTATGACCTGGATGATGTAGCAGTTCGAGTTGCTCAGGAAAATATTGAGCTAAACCCTGGTATGGAAAACATCCATGTAGCAGCAGGAGACTTGCTTAAGGGAGTTGAGATTGAGGCAGATGTGATTGTGGCTAATATCTTGGCGGATATCCTCATTCATCTGACGGATGATGCTTATCGCTTGGTCAAGGATGAAGGCTACCTCATCATGAGTGGCATTATCAAGGACAAGTGGGACATGGTGCGCGAGTCTGCTGAGTCAGCTGGATTTTTCCTTGAAACTCATATGATCCAAGGGGAATGGAATGCCTGTGTCTTTAAGAAAAGCAAGGATATTTCCGGTGTGATTGGAGGCTAGCATGCAGCAGTATTTTGTCAAGGGGAGTGCAGTCTCTCCAGTCACCATCGAGGACAAGGAAACCAGCAAGCATATGTTTCAGGTTATGCGCTTGAAAGAAGATGATGAGGTTACTTTGGTCTTTGATGATGGAATTAAGCGCTTGGCACGTGTGCTGGATGTGGAAACCCGTCAGTTTGAGTTGGTTCAAGAATTAACTGACAATGTGGAATTACCAATCCAAGTGACCATCGCATCTGGCTTTCCCAAGGGAGATAAGCTGGAGTTCATCACTCAGAAAGTGACGGAACTAGGCGCCAGCCAGATTTGGGCCTTCCCCGCAGACTGGTCAGTTGCCAAGTGGGATGGCAAAAAATTGGGTAAAAAGGTTGAAAAACTAGAAAAAAATTGCCCTGGGAGCGGCCGAGCAAAGCAAGGCGTTAATGTTGTTCCAAGTATCCAGCTTTTTGAGAAGAAAGCAGATTTTCTAGCCCAACTGGACCAGTTTGACCGCATCGTAGTGGCTTATGAAGAGTCGGCCAAAGAAGGTGAAGCCGCTGCGTTCTTACAAGCGGTCTCTGGTCTTGAAAAAGGAGACAAATTGCTCTTTATCTTTGGTCCAGAAGGTGGCCTGTCACCTGCAGAAATCGAAAGTTTCGAAGCTAAAGGAGCAGTATTGGCAGGACTTGGTCCTCGTATTTTGCGAGCAGAAACAGCACCACTTTACGCTTTATCAGCCCTTAGTGTTTTATTAGAATTAGAGAAATAAGAGGAAGAAAATGGAACAAAAACACCGTTCAGAATTTCCAGAGAAGGAACTTTGGGATTTAACAGCCCTATACCAAGACCGTGAGGATTTCTTGCGTGCAATCGAGAAAGCTCGCGAAGACATCAATCAATTTAGCCGTGACTACAAGGGCAATCTTCATACTTTTGAGGATTTTGAAAAGGCCTTTGCGGAATTGGAACAAATCTACATTCAGATGAGCCATATTGGTAACTATGGCTTTATGCCGCAGACGACAGACTATAGCAATGACGAATTTGCCAATATTGCTCAAGCTGGGATGGAATTCGAGACAGATGCCAGTGTAGCCTTGACCTTCTTTGACGATGCCTTGGTGGAAGCTGATGAGGAAGTCTTGGATCGTTTGGGTGAATTACCTCATTTGACGGCGGCCATTCGTCAGGCAAAAATCAAAAAAGCCCACTATCTTGGGGCTGATGTGGAGAAGGCCTTGACCAATCTCGGTGAAGTTTTCTACAGTCCACAGGACATTTACACTAAGATGCGAGCTGGGGATTTCGAAATGGCTGACTTTGAAGTCCATGGCAAGACCTACAAAAATAGCTTTGTGACCTATGAAAATTTCTACCAAAACCATGAGGATGCTGAGGTTCGTGAGAAATCTTTCCGTTCCTTCTCAGAAGGTCTTCGTAAGCACCAAAATACGGCTGCAGCAGCCTATCTAGCTCAAGTCAAGTCTGAAAAAATCTTGGCAGATATGAAGGGCTACGACTCAGTCTTTGATTATCTTCTGGCTGATCAAGAAGTGGACCGTGGAATGTTTGACCGCCAGATTGACCTCATCATGAAGGATTTTGCGCCCGTTGCCCAGAGATACCTCAAGCATGTTGCCAAGGTAAATGGTCTTGAAAAGATGACTTTTGCAGACTGGAAATTAGATTTGGACAGCGCCCTGAATCCTGAAGTGACTATTGACGACGCCTATGATTTGGTCATGAAGTCAGTAGAACCTTTGGGGCAAGAATATTGTCAGGAAGTTGCTCGCTATCAAGAAGAGCGCTGGGTGGACTTTGCTGCCAATAGTGGCAAGGATTCTGGTGGCTATGCGGCGGATCCATATCGCGTGCACCCTTATGTCCTCATGAGCTGGACAGGTCGTTTGAGCGATGTCTATACCTTGATTCATGAAATCGGGCATTCTGGTCAATTCATCTTTTCAGACAATCACCAAAGCTATTTCAACGCCCACATGTCGACCTACTATGTTGAAGCACCGTCAACCTTCAATGAATTGCTTCTCAGTGACTACTTGGAGCACCAATCTGACGACCCTCGTCAAAAACGCTTCGCTCTTGCTCACCGCTTGACAGACACCTACTTCCATAATTTCATTACTCACCTCTTGGAAGCAGCCTTTCAGCGTAAGGTGTATACATTGATTGAAGAAGGGGAGACCTTTGGAGCAAGCAAACTCAACAGTATTATGAAGGAAGTCTTGACGGATTTCTGGGGAGATGCGATTGAAATCGACGATGATGCAGCTTTGACTTGGATGCGCCAAGCTCACTACTACATGGGCTTGTATAGCTACACTTACTCTGCTGGTCTTGTTATCTCGACTGCAGGTTACCTTCATCTGAAACATTCAGAAACTGGAGCTGAAGACTGGCTCAATCTCCTCAAATCAGGTGGTAGCAAGACACCGCTTGAGTCAGCCATGATTATCGGTGCTGATATTTCAACAGACAAACCACTCCGTGATACCATCCAATTCTTGTCAGACACGGTTGACCAGATTATCGCCTACAGTGCCCAGTTGGGAGAGTAAATTAAAAGAGTCTGGGACAAAAGTCTAACCTTAAATATAAAAAGCGAACAAAACGAGTTATCTGATACTCAGAATTCTGTCTTGTTCGCTTTTTTCTAATCTATCGATTTTAAAAATTTATAATAAAGAATTCCTAAAATCAAAATTTTTTGTCCTGATCTCTTAAATTATCCCCAAAAGCTATCTTCTTCAGGTTGATCTGAAGAGAAGAGCCAAACTTCTTTGATTTTTCCGTCTTCAATGCGGAAGAGGTCAATCCCGTTCATATTGAGTTCAGTACCATCGGCACGTGTTCCAAGAAAAGTAACATTGGCTGCGATTAAATCCTTATTGTCAGAAACCCAATTTGTTACCACCTTAAAGGTTCCATTAGTTTTCTCAGCAAATGTAGCCAGGTGAGTTCCTAGCTTGTCCTTACCAACAACTGAACCAGATATACTATGATTACCAGGTTGATGCCAGACAATATCGTCTGCCATCGTTTCAAAGACACCAGGAAAGTTACCAGCAATTAAAGCTTGGTTATAAGCATTGAAAATTTCTAAGTTTGTTGACATATCTATTCTCCATTTCTTTTTATGGTATAATTGTAACAGTTACAAGCAAAAAAACAAGTAGATACTTTTTCGAAAGCTAGTATCAAAAGTAGTACTTTTATTGATACTAAAAGATAAAATTTTTTAAAAAATAGAAAGAAGATATTTTATGACAAATAAAGTGAGTGAGTATGGTATTTGTCCATTTGCAACAACGCAGAGGGTTTTAACGGGGAAATGGGCACTGGTAATCATTTATCAGTTGAGTACGGGTACCAAACGATTTAAAGAATTGCAGAGATTATTGCCTGGGATTACTCAAACTATTTTGACCCGTCATCTCCGTCAATTAGAAAAGGATAAGATTGTTCAACGAAAGGTCTATGCTGAAGTTCCACCACGAGTTGAGTACAGCTTAACTGAAATGGGGCAGGAATTCAGAGTTGTTTTAGATGCTGTCGAGAAATGGGGTCTAGATTATATCAAGTTGCTAGAAATGTAGAGTTATTGCCCATGTATCAAGAGTTACTAAGAAAAATAGCAGTTGAAAAACCAAGTTATCATCAGGAGGAAATCCAGTGGTTGCTTGACCATTTGGGAGATCCTTCTCCAGAAATTCGCGATGACCTTGTTTTTACAAGCTTTGCTAGAGGGATTCAGGAAGAGCTATTTACACAGGAACAATTTTATTTCATTGCTGAGGTGGTCTCAGCTGATGGAGGACTAGATAAAGAGATTGATAAGGTAGGTCTGCCAACACTTGAACGTTCTTTTAGGGCACTTGTTTATGCAAACCTCTTGTTTGCGGATGCCAACCAGCAATCGGTTTTTTATCAGGGATTAAAAGCAGAAATTCGCAATGTCCTTTTAAATCAAGGTTTGCACTATCTTTCAAAAGAAAAGGACACGACAGGTTTTTCAAGTCAGTATGGTTGGGTTCACGCTTTTGCACATGGAGCCGATTTACTGACAGAGGTAGTTTGTCATCCAGACTTTCCTAAAAACAGAGTTCATGAAGTATTTGACATACTTGGCAAACTGTTTAAAAGAATTACCATTCGTTTTACAGATGATGAAGATTGGCGTTTAGCAAGAGTGCTTTATGAACCGATTTTACAAGGGAAGTTGGAGCAAGAGCAAGTAACTGCTTGGATAAAAACGGTTGATTTTCCGATAGAAGAAAGGGAGGATTTTTACAAATTTTCCAACTTTAGATCCTGTCTGTTGGAAGTCTATGTCCAACTTGACCAGAGAAATAGTTTACAAGATGACTTGAAAGAAGCTATCCAATCTTTTCAATATTAGGGATTAACTAGTATTACTTAGTAATAGGGTTTCTATTGTATCCTCCTACCTGATAATGAAAACTAATAAAAGAGGTTGAATCATTTTCCAACCTCTTTTCCTGTATCTTAATGGAATTGCATACCACCATCAACGATAATGGTTTGTCCTGTAATGTAGTTTGAATCTGGTCCTGCGAGGAAGCTGACAGCAGCAGCCACATCTTCTGGTTCAGATAGGCGTTTTAGGGTAATATCTTTTGCAAATGTCTGCATACCCCACTCGTCATCTTTTCCTGCATTTTTACCAACTTCATGAGCGATATCGTACATCATTGGTGTTTTAACAATACCTGGTGCGTAGGCGTTAACAGTGATACCTGAGTCTGCTAAATCACGGGCTAATGTTTGCGTAATTCCGCGAACAGCAAATTTGGTTCCACCATAAACAGTTAGATTTGGATTACCGACTACACCAGCTTGAGAAGTTGCGTTGATAATTTTACCTCCGTGGCCAAGTGCTTTAAATTGCGCTTGTGCAGCTTGTGACCCCCAAATGACACCACCAACGTTGATACCGAAAGTACGTGTAAATTGTTCCTCAGTAATTGTATCAAGAGGAGTAGTTGGAGCAACACCAGCATTATTTACGACAACATTCAAATCACCAAAATGGTCAACAACTTTTTGAAATGCTTGGGCAACTTCTGCCTGTTTCGAAACATCAGCTACGACAGCAAAGGCATTTTCAGCTGATAATTCGGCAACAGCCTTTTCGGCTGTTTCGGGATTGTAGTCTAAGACTCCTACCTTAAAGCCATCTTGAACCAATCGTTTCGCAATTGCAAAACCGATTCCTTGACCTGCACCTGTGACAATAGCAACTTTAGACATATGATTCCTCCTTGGTATTCACGATACCATTCAAACGTTCATAAAAGAACAGCAAAGGTTTACAAATGAGCTTTTATAATGGGTTTTGTAACCCCTATCAAAACTACGCTATTAGTATACACCTTTGAAAAAAATGTTTCAAATAAACACTACCGTTTTTACAGAATTTTAACCTGAAATTTCCAATCAATTTTCTTGAAACCCTTTCCTACTTTTGATAGACTAGTATCTAGTTTTTGAAAAAGGAGAAAGAAAATGAAAAAATTTGTTGCTGAATTAATCGGTACTTTCATGCTTGTGTTCATTGGGACAGGAGCTGTTGTTTTTGGAAATGGTCTTGATGGCCTTGGTCACCTAGGGATTGCCTTTGCATTTGGTTTAGCCATCGTGGTTGCAGCTTACTCAATCGGAACTGTTTCAGGTGCTCACTTGAACCCAGCGGTTTCGATCGCTATGTTGTAAACAAACGTTTGTCATCTTCGGAGCTTGTTAACTACATCCTTGGGCAAGTAGTTGGAGCTTTCCTTGCATCAGCTGCGCTATTCTTCCTCTTGGCGAACTCAGGGATGTCAACTACTAGTCTTGGTGAAAATGCCTTGGCAAACGGTGTCACTGTCTTTGGTGGTTTCTTGTTTGAAACAATCGCAACCTTCTTGTTTGTCTTGGTTATCATGACCGTGACTTCAGAAAGCAAGGGCAATGGAGCGATTGCTGGTTTGGTAATCGGTTTGTCCTTGATGGCCATGATCCTTGTGGGATTGAACATTACTGGACTTTCAGTAAACCCAGCTCGTAGCTTGGCACCAGCTGTCTTGGTAGGTGGCTCAGCCCTTCAACAAGTATGGATTTTCATCCTTGCTCCAATCGTTGGTGGGATTCTTGCAGCCCTTGTTGCTAAAAACTTCCTTGGAACAGAAGAATAATTGAAACTCAAAAAGCCTTGCTCCTCGATTTGAGGAACAGGGCTTTTTCTTATCTGTTTATACTCAATGAAAATCAAAGGGCAAACTAGGAAACTAGCCGCAGGCTGTACTTGAGTACGGCAAGGCGACGTTGACGCGGTTTGAATTTGATTTTCGAAGAGTATTAACGGTTGTCAATTTTCTCTGGATAGAGGTCGTGTTGGAAGAGGCGTTGTTCTGCCAATCCTTCATACTTAGTTCCAGGCTTACCGTAGTTGTAGTAGGGGTCAATTGAAATGCCCCCACGCGGAGTGAATTTTCCCCAGACCTCTAAATAGCGAGGGTTTAGCAAGTTGACCAAGTCTTTCCCGATGGTGTTGATACAGTTTTCGTGAAAATCCCCATGATTTCGGTAGCTAAAGAGGTAGAGTTTGAGGGATTTTGACTCGACACAGAGCTTGTCAGGAATGTAGGAAATATAAATGGTTGCAAAGTCTGGCTGAGCAGTAATAGGGCACAGTGAGGTAAATTCAGGGCAGTTGAATTTGATGAAATAGTCATTTTCCACATGACGGTTGTCAAAGGATTCGAGGATTTCTGGTTGATAGTCAAAAATGTAGTTGGTTTCTTTGTTGCCGAGGAGGCTAAGGTTTTTCATTTCTTCTTGTTGTGACATGATTTTTTCTTTCTAATCTTAAACACCACGTTGGTTGTCGTAGAGGAGAGTATGGAGTTGAGGAAGGACGCGGACATTGCCCCAGCTGTCGTCAGCAGCGATACGTTCCCAGAGTTCTTTGAGGCGGTCCAGTTGGTCTTGGACAATATTGCCTGTAGCTTTTGGCTCAGGATTTCCAGCTGATAAGAAAAGTACATCTGGTTGATAGCGCTCTTGAATGCCTTTGGCAAAGGCCAAATCGGCATCATCAAAGACAGGAATTTTAAAGGTGACCTTGTCTGGGTCCAGTTGGGAAACGATGAAGTCTAAGGTCTCAAAGTTGACTTCCATCTTGGAGGAAGGAGGTTTGGGGCTGAGGGTGACTTGGTCGATGTCTTTTAACCAATTTTGCCAGCGGGAGCCTTGGGTCTCAACAGCAAGGGTGACACCACGTTCCTTGAGCTTGGTGACCAGTTCAGCCATGTTGGCTGCTAGGATAGCGGGATTTCCGCCAGACAGGGTTACATAGTCGTAGTTCCCTAGTTTATCCAACTCAGCAATGACTTCGTCAGCTGTCATGCGAGTTGGTTTTTCAGAACCATCCCAAGTAAAGGCAGAATCGCACCAGTCGCAGTGGTAGTCGCAACCGGCAGTGCGGACAAACATGGTTTTCTGCCCAATAGCACGACCTTCACCTTGAAAGGTAGGGCCAAAAATTTCCAGAACTGGTAGTTTGAGGACACGTTCCCTAGTCATCTAACCACTCCCGTCTAAACTCTGCAAAGGAAGTCGGAGTTTCATAGAGGCGAACGTATTCCAAACGAAGACCACGCTCATCAGGTAACTCTTGACTCATGGTTTGGAAAATCCAGTAAACCATATTTTCAGCAGTCGTGTTCATATAAGGCAGAGTTTCATTGAGATAGCGATGATCCAAGTGGGGCTCTAAGTAGTTCTTGTAAATAGCTTTGATGTCTCCGAAATCGTAGGTCATGCCACGCTCATCTAAAAATCCACTAACAGCAATCTGCAGATGATAGGTGTGGCCATGAAGGGATTTGCATTTCCCCTCATAGTGAAAGAGGTGGTGGGCAGCATCGAAAGTGAACTCTTTGGAGACTAGAGTCCGATAAGGATTGTAAACGAGAGATTCTCCAGTTTCCTGTTTGATTTCTTTGGGTGCAAAAAACATTAGGCCTCTCCTTTCTGTGAGAGATAAACATCTAAACCATGTTGACGTAGGTGGCAGGCTGGGCAATTTCCGCAACCACTTCCGATAATCCCGTTGTAGCAGGTTAAGGTTTTTTCACGAACATAGTCAAAGGCACCGAGTTGGTCGGCTAATTCCCAAGTTTCAGCCTTGTCTAGCCACATGAGAGGTGTTTGGATAACAAAGTCGTAATCCATGGCAAGGTTGAGGGTAACATTAAGGGATTTGACAAAGACATCCCGACAATCGGGGTAGCCTGAGAAGTCTGTCTCGCAGACACCTGTCACGATATCTTTAATGCCTCGTTGCTTAGCAAGGACTGCCGCAAAGGACAGAAAGAGGTGGTTACGACCATCAACGAAGGTATTGGGAACCTCTCCCTCTTTTTGCTCAATTTCCAGATCAGAGGTCAGGGCATTTTCAGTGATTTGCCCCAGCAGAGACATATCTAGGATGTGATGACGAATCCCCTGTTCCTTAGCGATTTCTCTAGCAACTTGAATTTCGAGATGATGGCGTTGGCCGTAGGCAAAGGTAACGGCTTCGACCGTTTCATAGTGTTCTTTAGCCCAAAAGAGGCAGGTTGTAGAATCTTGACCGCCACTAAAGACGACCAAGGCTGATTGACGTTTCATAGTACTCCTTCCAAAATGGGAAATGTTCAGAGCACGCAAAAAGCTCCCTTGAGGGAGCTAAAAAATACCAAGTCAAGGTTTTTTTTAGCGATGGCATGTCCCAAACATCGTAATATTCTACATACAGTCTAGCATATTTTTTTGAAAAATGGCAAAGGGCAAGAAAAAAGAGACCAAAGCAAGTACTTGGTCTCTCGTTTGATTAGCTCAATTCAGCAACGATGGCCTTGATTTGTTCTGCTGTGTGAACACCAGCAACTTGTTTCACCACTTGGCCGTCTTTTTTGAAGAGAAGGGTTGGGATAGACATGATTCCAAAAGCACGAGCTGTGTTTGGATTTTCATCAACGTCCATTTTAACGATTTTCAAGACATCTTCTGAAAGTTCTTCAGATAATTTATCCAAGATTGGACCTTGCATACGACATGGACCACACCAAGTTGCCCAGAAGTCTACCAAGACCAAACCGTCTTTTGTTTCTTGTTCGAATGTTGCATCTGTAATTGCTTTTGCCATTGTATTTCTCCTTTTTTAGTTATATTGGCTTAAATCTTGTTTCATGAGATAGAAGAAGACGTCTCCATAAGTCCCATGGTAGTCCAAATCATGACCGTTATAAGTCAATTTTTGGACAGGGTAGTAGTCTGCGACGCCGATAAGGCAAGCTTGTTGTGAACGATCAAAATCTTCATAAGACTCAAAAGTTACAGTTCTTTCGTTCTTGCTGGCATCTAGATAGGTAATTTCAATCATGTTTAAAACTCCTTTGTTTAATGATGACTTTATTTTACTCCTTGTAAAAGAGAATGTCAAGAAAAATGATTGCGCACGCAACTTTTTTCTAAAATCATCTTAAATCAAGAAATCCAAACCAGTTTCCAAGCTTTCTTCGACAGCTTTCTGTAGAGAGGTCAGTGTCTTTTGCCCATCACCTGTCAGGCAGATAAAACTAGAGCGTCGATCTTGATCACAACATCTGCGACTAAGTAGACCGCAATTTTTGGCTTCCAAGCGAGCCACCATCCGAGAAACAGCGCTCGGGCTCAGATGAAGTTTATCTGGCAGGTCAATCTGGCGTAGAGATTTTTCTTGAGCCAAGTCCAGATAGTAGAGCAGGTAGAACTCTTTCAAGGTCAGACTTTGCTCGCTCTGCTGGGCAACAGTCTCTTCCAAGAGACTTTCGATTTCTTTCTGACGACGATTGAAGTCAAACCATTTTTCCAAATAGGTCATAGTATCTCCTTTCTTTTTAGAGTTATAACATAGAAGAATGTCCATTCACGGACAGTCTCTGCATCACAAGATGTTTGCGCATGCAATAATTATACTACTTTTCAAAAGAGCTGGCAAGAAGGACGCTGGAATATTTTATCCTAAATTACACTGTTTTCACTAGTCTTTAATTGTCTGTATCCCCTTTCCTCTCTAATTTTTAATGACTTTTGTGCATTTCCTTGAAATTTTCTGAAAAAAGAGTAAACTGGTATGCAAGAAGTCTATTTCGTGGAGTTTAGGATGAAATTATATGTTCAATTAATGATTCTCTTTGTGATTTCTCTAATCGGAGAGGGAATTTCCAGTTTCTTTCATTTGCCCATCCCCGGCAGTATTATCGGTTTGATTATTCTCTTTCTAGCCCTACAATTCAAGTGGCTGAGAACCAGGCATGTCAATATGGTGGGGAATTTCTTGCTGGCCAATATGACCATTCTCTTTTTGCCACCAGCAGTGGGGATCATGGAGAAGTTTGATGTGATTGCTCCCTATCTTTTGCCAATTGTTTTGATTGTCTTTTTTGCAGCTGTTATCAATATTATCCTCATAGCCTTGGTGGTTCAGTTTATCAAACGACGGTTTGAGGGAGATTATGAGAAAGGAGATACCAAATGAGTGAATTTGTTTCCAATCCCCTGTTTGGGCTTGCCCTGTCTATCTTAGCCTATCTAGTAGGAATGCTGATTTACAGACGTTTTCCCCATCCATTGACAACGCCCTTGCTTTTGTCAGCTGTTTTCATTATCATCTTTCTAAAGGTGACGGGGATTTCTTACCAAGATTACTACCAGGGTGGGGTTTATCTGAACAATTTGATTGTCCCATCGACCGTGGCTCTAGGGATTCCGCTATATAAGAGTTTTCACTTGATGAAGCACCATGCTCGCAGTATTCTCTTTGGTGGTCTGTTAGCGGTAGTGGTCAATACATCTTTCACAGCCCTTGTGGCAAAAATATTTGGAATGGACTTTTTCCTAGCCATTTCTCTCTTTCCTAAGTCAGTAACAACCGCCATGGCAGTGGGAATAACAGAAAAATTGCAAGGTCTGACGACCGTGACCTTGGTGGTTGTAGTGGCGACTGGGATTTTAACCAGTGTGATTGGCCCAACCCTTTTGAAGTGGTTGAAAATAGACGATCCAGTAGCTGTTGGTCTTTCCCTTGGAGGAACAGGCCACGCAGTTGGAACAGGAACAGCCTTTCGATATGGCTCTGTAGCAGGAGCCATGGGTGGCTTAGCTATCGGTGTTACCGGTATTCTCTATGTCTTTGTCAGCCCCATTGTAGCCAGTTTGATATTGAGTTAAAAAGAGGCTGGGACAAAAAGATTTTGATTTTAGGAATTCTTTATTATAAAATTTTAAAATCGATAGATTAGATAAAAAAGGCTCTATAATATTTGTAGTGGGTAAATCCCCTATGGATATTATGGAGCCTATTTTGTTGTAGAAAAAAAGTCCCATAAGATCTATAATGAAAAGCGA
>CAKMOM010000042.1:0-30770 GCA_927910965.1 uncultured Streptococcus sp. | reverse complement strand
ACGTTGTTCGATGATTGCAATATCTTGAGTTGCTTCAGCAAACTCGGCTAAAACTTTTGCACCAATCTCTTTATGGGTAATCATACGACCCTTAAAGCGAATAGATACCTTAACTTTATTTCCTTTTCAAGGAATTTGCGTGCATTGCGAAGTTTTGTATCAAAGTCACCCTTGTCAATCGTTGGACTTAGACGAACTTCTTTCACAGTAACAACACTTTGTTTTTTACGTTGTTCTTTTTGCTTCTTCTGGTACTCAAATTTGAACTTACCGTAGTCCATGATTTTTGCAACAGGCGGTTTGGCTTGGGGTTGAATCAACACTAGGTCAACATTAGCGTTATCAGCCAAAGCTTGCGCTTCACTGAGTGGCTTGATACCTAGCTGTTCTCCTTCAAGACCAATCAAGCGAACTTCACGTACACGAATCTCATCATTGATGAATAAGTCTTGCTTTGCTATGGTTTTCACCTCTTTTGTTTTATTAGAGAAAAACAATAGCGGACTCGTAAATATACAAGCCCGCACGTTATGATAGCGTTTCTTAGAAACTTTTCATCCGTAGGGCCAGGCAACTTAATGTCACAAGGCGAGAAGCTCTCACTTCTGCTTTTCTCAACTTTTATATGATACCAAGTTTTCTAGCCCTTGTCAAGATAAAAAGTTATTTTTTTGAAAAGTTTCTGCTCATTAACCAACCGTTTCGATTTTCCAACTATTCCACCCCTTAAAGCGTATAGCTCCTTGCTCGTCAATTCGATACACTTTGCTATTGATACCTTCCAGTCGGGTCAAGGTTTCCTGATGGGGGAGTTTCGTTCGATTATTCTTTCCAACTGAGATGAGAGTGATTTCTGGTCTGAGTTTTTCTAAAAAGGATGAACTTGATGACTTTTTAGAGCCATGTTGGCCAGCTTTCAAGACATCAACCTCTAAGTCAGGATATTGCTTCAGAAGATCCTTCTCTCCTTTCTCCTCCAAATTTCCTGTGAAGAGAAAGTACTTATCCAAAAGTTTCCCATACAGAACCAGGGAATCTTCATGTTCTCCATCTCCAATTTTCCTTGGAGATAGGACTTCTAATTGCCTTCCGAAAATTGCCAAGTGTTCCCCCACTGACACACTACGCACCTTAGTTCGAGTCGCCTGTAGTTCCGCTACAAATTCCTTCTGTTTCAGACTGCCTTTTGATACTAAAATCTCCCCTACATGGAATACCTTAGTCACCTCCAATAAATCTCCAACATGCTCCTTGTCTGTGTTAGTCAAAATTAGCTGGTCAATCTTGGCTACTCCTCGACTTTTAAGATAGGGGATCAAGGTTCTCTGGGCATTGCTGGTCGTCACCTTTTCTTGCCATTTTTCGATTTTCTTATCAGATTCTGCCTTGCCACCAACATCTATGAGAATGGTTTTCCCAGTTACATCCCGTAGGAAAATGCTTTCGCCTTGCCCCACATCCAGCATGGTAATTTCATTTTCAAGTGGATGCTTGGTAAAGAAAAAGAGACCTGTAACCAATAAGCTCAATACTATTAGCCTTTTAATGTTTTTCCTCAAATCATAGACTAAAGCCAGTGAAATTAACAATAGGATTAAAAGCCATGCATTGGGTTGTCCAAAGACAAGTGGTCTACTTGCCACCTGTGAAACAAAGCGAATCATTCCCTCCAACCATTCAAAAATAAAATTCAGCTGAATGACTGGATAGAGAAAGGAAAGGGCAAATAAGATAGACAAGAGCGGTAAGAAGATCAAATCAAATAGAAAGGAAAAGACAAAGGTCAAAAGGATGGACCAAGGTTGAAATTCCGCAAAATAGAAGGACAGAATGGGCAATATGCCCAAGGAGATGACTAGACTTTCTCTAGCAACAGCCTTGAGCCCCTCCCCTTCTTTGCTGGTCATGGTCAAGATAAAAGCATAAGCACAGGACAAAACTCCTCCTGCTGTCAAGAAAAAGTTTGGCATGACAATAAAGAGGACAAGCACCGTCAAGGCAAAATTATCCAAGCTCTTAACACCATGTTGGGCCAGTAATTTTTTGCAAAAGACTGCGAATGACCGAGGCTGAAAATCCTGTCAGGCCTGCATAGATAAGGGAAAAGGATAGGTCAGCCATTTCAACTTTTCTTGGGTCAAGCCCAATCGCAAGAGTAGTTTCTTAAAGCCATCCATGAAAAATCCTACCTGCATGCCCGACAAGGCAAAGAGGTGGATAATTCCTAGACTAGAATAAAGCTCATTCATCTCCTCAAAGTCTGTATCCAGATGTCCTAATAGAAGTCCCGTCATGTAATTGCGCATAGGATCTGGAAAATGCGCCTTAATCCAAACTACAGCCTTTCGACGTAAACTGGACAGGTTTTCACCTATATCCCAACTGCCAACCTTTTGAAGTGACTGGATTTTTTTGATATTGAGAGTCTGGTAAATTCCCTGAGTCTTCAGATAGGCTTGATAGTTAAATCCACCAAAATTCCTCTGCCCCTCTGGCTCCGAAAGTTTTCCTTCTAGTTCTATCTCATGAAGGTCTGTTAAGGCTTGAAATTGCTCTTTTTCATTCTCGGACTGGAGTTTATAATAGACTTGAAAAATGCGTCCATCAGACTTGCCACGAAAGGATAGACTATCACCATTAACTTTGATGGTATCTGGTAAAATCCGTACCCTTTCAACAGAATCCGCCAAATTTTGACTAGCTTGACTCTGTTGCCAATTTTGAAACAGGAACCAGAATCCAAAGACTCCACAAAGCACTAGAACTTTACCTGCTAATTTCCAAGGAAATTGGATAAAGAAACAGATTAGCAGAAAAACGAAGCCCAATAAAGCAAGATAGGATGCTGAGAAAATAGCGTAATAAAGCCAAAGCAATAGAAAACTCAGATAGATTAGGGGAAGGGGGATGTTCTTAATCCACTGTAACATAGTCTTTTAACTTTTCTATGGTCTTAGCACCAATGCCAGAGACCTTCTTGAGTTCGTCTACTGACTTGAACTTGCCATTTGTTTCACGATGGTCAATAATATCCTGGGCTCGTTTTCCTCCCAACCCCTTGACCTGCTTGAGCTCTTCCAGACTGGCCTTGTTGAGATTGACCTTCTTTTCCTTGCTTGTTGAAGAAGTCGCTCCAGAACCTGACTGTTGACTAGCTTCTTCGCCCTTAGTAGGAACGTAAACCAGAGCCTCGTCATTAACTTTCTGAGCTAGATTGAGCGACTTGCTATCTGCTTGCTCTGTCAAGCCACCTGCCTTCTGAACAGCGTCATTGACTCGACTACCTACAGGCAAATCATAAATCCCTGGCGATTTAACAGCCCCCTTCACATCTACTGTGATTAAATCTTGTTCAACAGGTTCTTCCTTTTCTTCCTTCTTCACTTCCTTTTCGGACACCGAATCCTTGGAAACTGCTACAACTTCTGCCTGCAAATTCGTTTCCTTGACAGATGTTTGTGAAGCTGGCTTTAGTAGGAAAAATCCTCCAACAAGCAAGCCCAGACCAGTACAGATGACAATGATTTTATACTCTTTGATTTTCTCGATAATTGCTTCCATATTTTCTCCTCTCTTAGATTATTCGTAAGAGGAAGAAAAAACAGTTGAAAAAATTCTTCTCAACTGCTTATTTATTTGCAAAATAGTCTTCCTTGGTCAAGACATAATGAACTCTTGTCACGATTCGACCTTCTTCATGCTGGTCCATACAAGCATAAGCTTCTTCGTGGGAAAAACGCATGCCTGATTTCTCCATGACCTTGCCAGATGCGGGATTATCCTTATCGTGAAGGGCGGTCAATTTGTTCATTCCAATCTTCTCAAAAGCCAGCTCAATTACGGCACGATTGGCTTCTGTCGTCAATCCTTGATTCCAATACTTTTTATTGATAATGTAGCCAATAGCTGCCTTCTTAAGAACAGAATCAATCTTGTGCAAGTCAATGGTTCCGATAAATTCACCATTGCTTTTTAGTTCTATTCCCCAGCGTCCCAAGGGATTTGCCAAGTAGAACTGAGCAATGTTATTCTTGGTTTCTTCTAAACTTTGATTTGTTTGAAAAGTGTAGCGCGTATTTTCTCTGTCCGAGGCATACTCAAACATTTCTTCCGCATCATCCAAGGTTACAGGTCTAAGCAATAAATGCTCGGTTTCTATATACGGATACTGGGCAAATTTTACAAAAATTGATTCCATAGGATTCCACCACTTGAAAAGTTTCTAACTAAGATACGGATATTAAATGAAATATCTAAAAAGCAAATTTATACTTGGTATTGAGATAACTTTAAGTACAAAAGAACTATCCTTCAGATAGAGGTTGAGGATCTAATTCTTCACTCTCTTCATTCTTGACAGGTGCTGGTTCATAAGCTCGGATAATCTGAGCGACAACTGGATGACGAACCACATCCTTGGCTGAAAAATGAACAAAGTCAATTTGGTGAATGTTCTTGAGTTTTTCTTGGGCATCAATCAAACCCGACTTGACATTACGCGGCAGGTCAATCTGACTGATATCTCCATTGACAATCATCTTAGAATTAAAGCCTAAACGAGTCAGGAACATCTTCATCTGCATGATGGTCGTATTTTGCGCCTCATCTAGAATGACAAAGGCATCATCCAAGGTTCGTCCACGCATGTAGGCAAGGGGCGCAATTTCGATAATTTCTCGCTCCATGAGACGAGTCGTCTGGTCTTTCCCAAGAATCTGATATAAGGCATCGTAAACAGGACGAAGGTAAGGATCCACCTTCTCCTTGAGATCACCCGGAAGAAATCCTAGACTTTCACCTGCTTCCACTGCTGGACGAGTCAGGATAATCCGCTTGACCTGCCCACGTTTAAGAGCTGTCACTGCCAAGGTCACTGCAAGAAAGGTCTTCCCTGTCCCTGCTGGTCCGATTCCAAAGGTCACATCATGCTGTTTGACACTGTCCACATAAAGCTTTTGACCCAAGGTTTTGACACGAATAGGCTTCCCTGTATTGTCTTTGATAATTTCTTCTTCGTAAAGGGCGACAAACTTGTCGATTTCATCGTTTTTGACCATGCTAATCGCAGTCACCACATCTGGCGTGCCAACCGTCATTCCTCGATTCACCAAAACCATCAAGGCTTGGATAACCTGACGTGCTTCCTCACAGGCAGTCTCTTCTCCCAAAACCTGCACAATCTCCGTACGGGCATGGATCACCACATCAAGCTCTTCTTCCATCAAACGAAGATGGCGTTCATTGGAACCAAAAAGATGAAACAGGTCATCTGGATGACTCAGTTGAATGTCTATTGAATGTTCCTTCAAATAAAGAACCTCTCTAATCCGTTTATTTCTTTTTATTATAGCAAAGGGATCAATAAATTACTAGCCCAAACCCAATGAATAAAGTCTAGTGTTCTAAGTATTCTTGCCAGATAGCATCAAAGTCTCCTAGATTGAAAGAGAAACTGGCATGTTCTTCCAAAAAGCGACTGACCTCATCAAAATCATCTGTGTGTTTTGGGAAGGCTGACTCTTCAAATGCTAGATCTGCCAAGATGGCTTTAGGACTGTTACTTTTAGGATTGCGCTCGGTCATGAGCCAAGTGTAAAATGATTTTCTCATAAGCTACCCTAAATCAACTCTGTCCCAAACTGGTCTTGCTTGATTTTACCAGCCTTCATCAAGCCACCAAGTGCTTTCTTGAACTGACCTTTAGAAATTCCAAAGGTTGCCTTGATGTCGTCTGGAGATGACTTATCATTTAAGGTCATGAAACCGCCATTGCTTTCCAAGTAGGTCAAAATCATCTGAGCATCGTTTTCCAACATTTCAAAGGAACGTGGTTTGAGAGAGAGGTTCAAGGTACGGTCCACTTCACGGAAACCAATGACACGCGCATCTAAGACCTGCCCCAAACGTGGTTCTGCATAACGCTCACTTGGGTGAATAAAACCAAGCATATTATTTTCTGGTAGGTAAACAAAAGTTCCTGACAGCTTGAGGCGGTAAACAATGGCTGGCCAGTTTTGGTTCTGCATGTTGTTGTAGGCAGGACGAGCCAGACGTTTGAAGTCTTCTTGATAAGCCAAGAGTCCCCAGATACGGTCTTTCTTGTCCACTTCGAGACGGATGTAAAGTTGGTCGCCCTTCTTAGGCCAGAGTTCCTTGAGCTCAGGGAGAATATCGAGTGACACAACGATTTCCTTGTCAGGAAGGCCTGTATCCACAAAGACACCCAAGTCTTTACGAACTTCCGTTACAGTTCCCCAACCAAATTGGTCCTGAGTGGCGGTCACTTCTAGAGTGGTCAGGCGGAGTTTTTGCTTCATATCCGTGTAGGCAAAACCTTTGACCGTATCCCCTACCGTATGTTGACCTTCTTCCTTAGCAAGAGCATAGGTTTGACCATCCTTTTGCACAAAGTAAAAACGGTCGTTTTCATCGATGATCAGTCCAACGATAAAACTTGCAAGATTTGTATTCATATTTCCTTCTTTCGAATAAAACTCAGCCAGCAATGCCAACTGAGTTTTTCTGTTTATTTTTAGACTTCCAAAAGTTCTTTCTCTTTGTTGGCAGTCATGTCGTCGATGTGTTTAACAGCATCGTCTGTTACTTTTTGAATGTCTTTTTCAAGAGTCTTCAATTCGTCTTCAGTGATTTCTTTTGCTTTTTCTTGTTTCTTAGCTTCGTCCATAGCATCGCGACGGATATTGCGGACAGCCACCTTAGCATTCTCACCGACCTTCTTCACTTCTTTAGCAAGGTCACGACGAGTTTCTTCTGTAAGAGCTGGGATAACCAAGCGAATCACAGAACCGTCATTCGCTGGTGTGATACCAAGATCAGAAGCGTTCAAAGCACGTTCGATGTCTTTCAATGAAGACTTGTCAAATGGTGTTACCAACAAAACACGCGCTTCTGGAATGGTAATTGAAGCGATTTGGTTAAGAGGAGTTTCGACTCCATAGTATTCTACATGTACACGGTCAAGCAAGCTTGCATTGGCACGGCCAGCACGGATACCACCAAATTCACGAGCAAGTGATTGGTGAGACTGGGTCATTCTCTCTTTAGCTTTTTCAATAATTGCGTTAGCCATAATCTTTCTTATTCCTTTTCTTCGATATTATTTGAAACTGTTGTTCCGATATTTTCACCAAATACGACACGTTTGATGTTGCCTGGTTGGTTCATGTTAAAGACAACCAAGTCAATATCGTTGTCCATTGAGAGGGTTGAAGCTGTTGAGTCCATGATACGGAGACCTTTATTGATAACGTCACGGTGGGTCAATTCTTCAAATTTAACAGCTGTCTTGTCCTTCTTAGGATCGGCATTGTAAACACCGTCGACACCATTTTTAGCCATAAGGATGGCATCTGCTTCGATTTCAGCTGCACGAAGGGCCGCTGTTGTATCGGTTGAGAAGTAAGGTGAACCAATTCCGGCACCAAAGATAACGATACGGCCTTTTTCAAGGTGACGAAGGGCACGGCCACGGACATAAGGCTCTGCCACTTGTTGCATAGCAATAGCTGTTTGCACACGTGTATCAACCCCAACTTGTTGCAATGAATCTGCCATCACAAGAGCATTCATAACAGTCCCAAGCATTCCTGTGTAATCTGCCTGAACGCGGTCCATTCCTGCTTCTGCAGCAGGTTCGCCACGCCAGAGATTTCCTCCACCAATAACAAGGGCAATTTCGATACCTAAGCTATGAACTTCTTGAATCTCTTTTGCGATTGTTTGAACTGTTTGGATATCAATCCCTACGCCTCGTTCACCGGCAAGGGCTTCACCTGATAACTTGATTAAAATACGTTTATACTTGGGATTCGCCATTTTCACTCTCCTTCTTTTATCCTACCTATTTTATCACAATTTCTAAGATTTTTATAGTATCATGAGCAATTCTTTCAAAAAAATTAGACAGTTAAAAATTCTTCTAGGTCGCTAAGAGCGCGCTCTGCAATTTTTTCATAACGAGCCTTCTTATCACGAATACGCTCGCCTTCCAACTCCTTGATAATCCCAAAGTTGACATTCATTGGTTGGAAATGTTTGCTGTCAGCATGGGTGATATAATGAGCCAGACTTCCAATCGCTGTGGTCTCTGGGAAAACAGCCTCGCTTTCTCCCTTGAAGAGACGAGCGGCGTTAATTCCCGCAACCAAGCCTGAAGCAGCTGACTCAACATAGCCTTCCACACCTGTCATCTGACCAGCAAAGAAGAGGTTTGGCTGTTTCTTGGAACGATAGGTCTGCTCAAGAAGATTTGGTGAATCCATGTAAGAATTGCGGTGCATGACACCATAACGTACAAACTCCGCATTTTCAAGACCTGGAATCATTTGGAAGACACGCTTTTGTTCTCCCCATTTGAGGTGGGTCTGGAAACCAACAATATTGTAAAGGCTACCAGCCGCATTGTCCTGACGAAGCTGGACAACCGCATAAGGGGTTTTGAATTCTCCATCACGAGGTCCTGTGTAGTCTTCTGGATACTCAAGACCGACTGGTTTCATAGGACCATAAAGCATGGTTTTAATACCACGTTTAGCCATGACTTCGATAGGCATACAGCCTTCAAAGTACTTTTCTTTTTCAAAAGAATTGAGCGGAGCTTCTTCCGCATTGACCAAGGCTTCATGGAAATCCATAAATTCTTGCTTGGTCATGGGAGCGTTGAGATAAGCGGCTTCTCCCTTATCATAACGAGATTTGAGATAGACCTTGCTCATATCGATAGTGTTGACATCGATAATCGGCGCTGCCGCATCGTAGAAATAGAAGCCATCGCCATCATTAAGGGTGTGAATCTTTTCAGCCAGGGCATCACTAGTCAAGGGACCAGTAGCGACAACTGTGATAACATCTGTCGGTAATTCTGTAATTTCATCACGCACCACTTCAATCAAGGGGTGGTTGGCCACTTTTTCGGTCACCATTTGGGAGAAATCATCACGGTCCACCGCAAGCGCACCACCTGCAGGAACACGTGTAGCCTCAGCAGATTCCAAAATAACAGAACCCAAGCGACGCATTTCTTCCTTGAGAAGCCCGACAGCATTTGTCAGAGCATCTCCACGAAGAGAATTAGAACAAACTAACTCTGCAAAATTGTCTGTTTTGTGTTGAGGTGTTGACTTGACACCACGCATTTCATAAAGTTTAACTGGAATACCACGTTCTGCAATTTGGTAGGCTGCTTCAGAACCTGCCAAACCAGCACCAATAACATTGATATAAGATTGAGACACGACACTAATACCTCTTTGGGAGTGTGAAGACAAGTTTCACATTGAAAAAGCCAATCGGATTTACTTCGCTTTCGAGTTTCTTGGCTCAGGCTGAAAAAGTCCCCTGAACTTTCCTCGCTCTCGAATTTCTTGGCTCAGGCTGAAAAAGTCCCCCGGACTTTTTCACTCCCACAAATCTTTCTAATTTTTTCTTCTACTAGTATAACAAAAAAAGGGAAGAAGGCAAACTTCCCTGTTTAGTCATTTTCTTGATTTTCTTCCCAGTCGTGATAGGCAGCGTAGAGTTGGCTTTTACTCCACTGGTAAAACTTAGCGACTTCCTTGATAGCTTGATTTTTCTTCATGCCTTGCTGAATACGAGCTTGGATTTCTAAGAACAAGTCCTCCTCGTCCTTTTCCTCCACATCCTGACTGGCACCTTCAACGATGAGAAGGCATTCGCCCTTAAGTGGCGTTTCAGCTATGCTTTCCAACAATTCAGAGATCTTTCCTCTTTGGTATTCTTCATAGATTTTGGTCAATTCCCTGACCAAGACGACCGAGCGGTCACCGTAGACTGCTAGCATATTTTCTAACGTATCTGCTACACGATGAGGAGATTCATAGAAAATCTGGGTTTCTGGATAGTCTTTTTTCAAGTCAAAAAATTGCTTTTTCTGGCCTGATTTTCTGGGTAAAAAGCCGTAAAAGATATGTGGCTGTGGTGCTAAACCACTGGCAATCAAGGCAGAAATTCCTGCAGAGGCACCTGGAACTGTGACAACAGCAATATCTTCCTCAATAGCTGCCTTGACCAAATCATGACCAGGGTCTGAGATGCTAGGAAGACCCGCGTCGGATACCTGAGCAATGCTTTGTCCTGCTTTCAGGAAACCAATCAAATCAGGAATCTTTTCCTTGGCATTGTGCTCATGAAAACTAATCTGCTTGGTAGAAATGTCAAAATGCTTGAGCAGAAGACCTGTATTGCGCGTGTCCTCAGCAGCAATCCAGTCCACCTCTTTCAAGGTCTGAATAGCTCGAAAAGTCATATCATCTAGATTGCCAATCGGCGTTGCCACTAGGTACAGCTTGCCATAGGGAGACTGCCCCTTAAAACTTTTTTGAATCTGCATGCCTACTCCCTGTACAATAACTCGTCACAGAACATACATTCCTCGTCCTGCTCTCGACGTTGTCCATAAAAATCATTACAAACGTGAAATCCATCCCGGTAAATGCGACGGACACTTTCGCGAACATGCTTGGCCTTGACAGGAGCGTCTGCTTCTACCTCACCCAAGCGTTCTCGCAACTTACTATTTTCTAAGCGAAGAGCTGTATTTTCCTCTACCAGGCTCTTGAGATTTTTCTTGATGGCTTCAACATCTGCCAAGGTTACCAATAACTGTTGGGAAAAATCATCCAGCGCGTCAAATAATTCTTTTTTGTCCATAAAACAGCCCTTTCCTTTCTTTATCATTCATTTTTGAGTTTATATTTCTTTCAAGACCAGATATTCCATGGCATTTTGAAAGCTGACATTAGCTTGCCACATTTTTCTAGCTTCTAGCAAATCTTGTAGAATCACTCTTACTCTTGCTTGCAGGAGGTCCTGCCCACAGAGGACTTCAAGAATCCGTAAAACCTGATCTTGTTTTTCCTTGTCATCTGCTAAGTTTGCTAATTTGGCAACTTGCAAATAACTTTCTTTTTTCTTAGCCACTAACCAAGTCAGCAGGCGTTCACTTTCATCAACCAAGGTCCAAAAACTTGCCTGATTGGCCAACTTTTCTCCTTCAGCTCGCGATTGACTAAACTGAGCTAAAGAGTCGCTTTTTTCTTAACCAACCCCATTTGTTCTAAGAGCAAGATGAGCTTTTCTTCTTGCTTTTTAAAATGGAAAATCTGGGTTCGACTGCGGATTGTCGGTAAAATCTTTTCCTCATCACTGGTCAAGAAGAAAATGTAAATCTCACTCTGGGGTTCTTCGATGACCTTGAGCAGAGAATTGGCTGCGTTGGGATGCATTTTCTCAGCTTGCTCGATAATAAAGACCTGCTGCTGGCTTTCAATCCCTGCTTGAGAAAACTGCCCCACCAATTCTCGAATCCGTTCTGTCTTAATGACCTGATTGACTGGCTTAATCAAGGTGACATCGGGAAATTCTCCCTGTGCAATCAGCTTACAATTTCGGCATTTCTCACATGGTAAAACACCTACTTTATCTGTACAAAAGAGGCTCTTAGCTAAAAATTGCGCCATTTCCAAGCTTCCAAAGAAACCTGAAAAGAGGTAGGCATGATTGAGCTGGTCTTGTTCTAGGATACGGACAAAGCGGTCAAACTGATCTGGCTGCCAGGACTTTAGTTGATCTTGTTTCATTTGGCCAAGCCCATTCTATCAAACAAGACAGCCTTGGTAGTTTCCACAACCTGCTCCAAAGGGAGACTCGCATCAATCTTGACAATGCGATTTCCTTCTTTATCCAGAAGAGAAAGGTAGCCTTGACGAACTTTTTTATGCAAGTCCAACCCTTCCAAGTCCAAACGATTGACCTCACGATTGCTATTAGCAGCGATACGAGCCAGTCCTTCTTCCACCTCGATGTCAAAATAGAGGGTCAAATCAGGTTTGAGGCCATCTGTCGCAAACTGATTGAGCCAATCAATGGCGTCAATATCCAAGCCACGACCAAATCCTTGATAGGCAACGGAACTATCGATGAAACGATCCATAACGACCAACTTGCCAGCTTCAAGGGCTGGAAGAACCTTTTCCACCAAATGCTGTCTGCGACTGGCAATATAGAGAAGGAGCTCTGTTTTAGAATCCATCTGAGTATGACTTGGATCCAAAATCACTTGACGAATCTTCTCCCCAATCAAGACTCCACCAGGTTCACGAGTCGTCAGCACCTCTACTCCTTTTTTCTCTAAAATTGGAAGCAGAGCCTCTAAAACACTGGTCTTTCCTGCTCCCTCCGGTCCCTCAAGAGAGACTAAAAATCCTTTTGACATGTCTAACTCATTTCTTTTTTACTACTTCTATTCTATCAAAAAAATAGGGGTTTGTGACAATCTTTTTTTCTTCTCATTTCAACCACCATAAAAGAGGTAGACAAATCCACCTCTTATTTACCAAGTTTTTTAGTTCGTTTGTAGGCTTTAGTGACTGCATCCATGACCGTTCCTCGAAAAGCATGCGCTTCTAGGCTGGCTACACCAGCGATAGTCGAACCACCTGGGCTACAAACTTGGTCTTTCAAAACCCCAGGATGCTCTTGGCTTTCTAAGACCAATTGCCCAGCTCCTACCACGGTTTGAGCTGCCATTTTCAATGCCGTTTCTCGTGGCAATCCCGTCTGAACACCTGCATCTGACAAGGCTTCGATAAAGAGATAGACAAAGGCTGGTCCACAACCTGCAAGACCTGTCGCTGCATCGATTAATCCTTCCCCAAGTTCAACCAAGAGACCAGCCTTGGCTAAAAGCTGACAAAAGAGGTCACTGTCCTCAGCCCTACAATTAGGAGACAAGGCATAACTAATCACTCCTTGACCAATAGAAGCAGGGGTATTTGGCATCATACGAATAATTCGGTGTTGGCTTGGGATAAGACTTGCTAGTTTTTCTAAAGTCAATCCAGCTGCCATGGAAATCAAAAGAAGACTTGCTCTTTTTTCAAGGATAGTCTGGTATTGAGAAAGCAGTTCAGAAAACTGAGCAGGCTTAACTCCTAGAAAAATCACATCTGCTTCTGCGAATATTTCTTCATTGCTGGAAGCCTGACCACCGAAGTTGGCGAGGAAATCATCTACCTTGGCTTGGCTACGATTGGCAAGGAGAATCTGAGCACCCGTCTTGGCCTGCAAAACAGCCTTGGCCAAGCTAGCACCCATATTCCCCAAACCGATAAATCCAATCTTCATCTCTTACTCCCTTATCTGTCCGTCACCAGTAACCACATATTTGTAGCTAGTCAATTCCTTCAAGCCCATGGGACCACGTGCGTGCAGTTTCTGAGTAGAAATTCCCATTTCACAACCCAGACCAAATTGGCCACCATCTGTGAAACGAGTTGAGGCATTGACATAAACCGCTGCAGAGTCCACTTGATCTGTAAAGTAAGCTGCCGCATCTGCATTTTCCGTCACAATTGCGTCCGAATGATGGGTACTGTGGGCTTCAATATGCTCAACCGCTTCTTCTAAACTGCTCACAACCTTAACAGCTAGCACATAGTCTAAAAACTCGGTGTCAAAGTCTTGGGCCTCAGCTACTTGACCTGAAACAAACTGGCTTGCTTTGCTATCCAAGCGGAATTGAATTGGTTCCAACCCAGCTTCTTTACGCTCTGAAACCAGAACTTTCTCCAAGCGAGGAAGGAAGCTTGCTGCCTTGTCTTCATGAACAAGTAGAACCTCCATGGCATTGCAGACAGAAGGACGACTGGTTTTGGCATTATTGATGATAGACAGAGCCTTGTCTTCATCTGCATCCTTATCCACATAAACATGGACAATACCAGTTCCTGTCTCGATAACAGGTACAATCGCATTTTCGACCACCGCATTAATCAAGCCAGCTCCTCCACGAGGAATAAGAAGGTCTAGATAGCCCTTTGCCTTCATCATGGCGTAGCTACTTTCACGGCTAGTATCTTCCACTAGTTGAATCACATCTGGGTGAATAGTCGTTGTCTCCAAGCCCTTCTTTAAGGCTGTGACAATGGCATGGGCTGTTTGATAGGCATCCTTCCCACTACGAAGAACAACCGCATTCCCACTCTTGATAGCCAGAGCAGCCGCGTCAGACGTCACATTTGGACGACTTTCATAGATAATACCGATAACACCCATAGCCACACGTTTTTTGGTGATCACTAAGCCATTTTCAAGCTGACTTGTTTCTAAAACTTCACCGATTGGATCTGGTAAAGCAACCACTTCACGAATCCCAGTTGCCATTGCTTCTATGCGCCCTGCATCCAAATAAAGACGATCCAACATCACATCTGAGATTTTACCCTTGGCCGCCTCCATATCAAGGGCATTGGCCGCTAAAATTTCCTCAGTAGCTACTAATAAATGATCAGACATGGCTAGCAAAGCTTGGTTTTTCACCTCTTCACTAGCTGTGTTGATCGATTTTTTAACAGCCTGTACCTGTTCAAATTGTTCTTGTGTACTTACCATAGTTTACCTCTAAAATTCTGTAAAGAGTAGTTGGATTTCAGGAGTAATGGAAATCCAGTCATCACGGTGAATCAAGACTCCCTTGGCTTTTTGAGAACGCAACATATCCTCCAAAGCAGATGCACCAAATTGCACGCGTCCTTTTCCAAGTGATTTTCCACTTTCCTTGTCAAATACTGTCACGATATCACCGTAAGAAAAGGATCCTTCTGCTTCAACGATACCAGATAAGAGAAGACTCTTTCCATGTTGAGAGAGAGCTTCTGCAGCCCCTTTATCAACCCAAATAGAACCTTGACTCTGAGCATAGAAGGCAAGCCATTGTTTTTGGGTACGAAGTCCCTTCTCTTGCGCAACAAAGTAGGAACCATCCTTGGTCTCCTCAGCTGCTTCAATCATGGCATCCGCCTTCAAGGATGAGCAGATAAAAACAGGAACTCCTGATTCCGTCGCAATGGTGGAAGCTTTGATTTTTGTCAGCATGCCCCCAGTTCCGTTTGAAGAACCGGCACCACCAGCCATATCAATAATCTCACGATTGATGGTCTCGATTCGCTCCAAGCGTTTGGCTCTTGGATCTGAATTAGGATTTCCAGTATAGAGACCGTCTACGTCTGTCAAGAGGACCAAAAGGTCAGCTTGGACCATGGCCGCTACCTGCGCACTCAGAGTATCATTGTCCCCAACCTTGAGCTCATCAATAACGACACTGTCATTCTCATTAATAATAGGAATCGCCCCACGGCTAAGTAGAACTGACAAAGCCTGATGGGCATTCTTATAACGGCGCTTATCCACAAAATCATCCTGGGTCAGCAAGATTTGTGCAGAAACGATTTGGCGCAAGAGAAGATTGGTTGTGTATTCTTCCAACAAAAGTCCTTGTCCTACCGCTGCTGAAGCCTGTTTATCAGCAATCTTAGTCGGACGCTTTTTAAATCCTAAAGCTCCAAAACCAGCAGCAATGGCACCTGACGACACCAAAATCAATTCATGACCAGCCTCGTGCAACATAGCCAACTGCTGGGTAATAGCCTTTACCTTACTACGTGATAAACTTCCATCCTCATTCGTCAGAGAAGAAGTCCCCACCTTAAAGACAATCCGTTTGAATTTCATAGTCTCACTCCGATTCTTCATATTTATCCATTATAACATGAATGGCAGGAAATAGAAAAGAGTTGATAGGAAAAAGAAGGCCCTAAAACCGAGACCACTGAAAAAGTAAGCCTCTTACTTTTAATAAAATGAAAACCGAGGAATCTCTCATCAATTTGAGCGAATTCCTCGGTTATTTTGTGTTTATTAAAGTCATAATTCGTTTCATATTGACCACGAAGATGCTTGTGACTGCCTGTAACTCCATGTTGAAAAGACCTGATGCCCTTGCGACATCAAAGCCATGTCTCTGTTTTAGTTCGGCATTCTTCGCTTCGATTTTATAGCGATGTCTGGCCATTTCTTTAAAATAAGGTGTTTCTTGAAATTTCTTCTGGAAAAGATGGTCGTTACTCTTAATGGTTATTGAATAAGTTTTAGACTTTGCCCCCTCCTGATAACACCCTTCCTTGGAAAGGCAATTCTTGCACTTCTCAATATCAAAGTAATGAGTGACAACTTGATTCTTATTTTGATATTTTTTCCCTGTCCTTGCTTTGCGAACAGCCATGTGTCCTTCTGGACAGACAAATAGCCCTGCGTCTTTATTAAATTCAAAGGCATCCTCTTCTTTACGGTAACCTTTTGAAACAGAAGGGTTCAGTTTGGATACCAAATGCATCTTTTCTTTGCGAGCTAGTTGAATGTTGTCCTTTCCTGAATAAGCCGCATCACCAATAATAGTCTTGATATCCCGACTATTTTCCTTTGTTTTGGCATATAACTCAGGTAAATATTTCCCATCACTTTGTTCTCCAGAAGTGACCACACAAGCAGTAATAATCCGTTCATCCGTCATAGCGATATGACTTTTATATCCATAGAAAGAGGTGTCTGCTGTCTTATGTTCAAGCCTAGCCTCCTCCTTAACAGATGCTTCCAAGTGTTCTAAGTCGTCCTCAACAGCTTCTTTTAGGTAATTGAACTTTTGAGAAACAGCTGGTAGGGTTAAGAGTTCCTCGTGTTTTTCAACCACAGCCATTAACTCCTCTGTATAGGTCAACTCTGCTTCAAGGTTATCTTCCTGAGGTTTCTTTGGAAATTCTATTTTGATATCTTCTGAATGTTGATAAATCGTTTTACGTAAAGCTTTTGAACGCTCCCTAAGAATTTCTTGGGGTTTCTTATGATTATAATGAGCTTTGGTGTGAGTGGCATCCACAATGAGAATCTTACTCTTAATCAAGTTGTGTTCGAGTGCAATTTGAACAGACTTCTGAATCAATACATCAAGCAGATTGTTATCTTTAATTCTTAGCTTTCTAAATTTTGTCAGAGAGGATGGTTCGATAACAGAATCCTCCGGAGCTAGACCAAGAAAAAATTTAAAGGCCATATCTGACAAGGAACGTTCCACCACATCGACATCTGATAACTTATAAATATCTTTCAACAAGAGATATTTGAACATCATAATCGGAGAATAAGCTTTACGCCCAAAATCGGGATGATAATTCTTTTCTAGTTCATCATAAATAAAGCTAAAATCACAGAGTTCAGTTAGCTGACGTAAAAAGTGGGTTTTAGGAACAACGATATTATACAAACTAGAATAAGGACTGATATCCATAGTTAACTGATTATCAAGCATTATTTCACCTCATCTCTAGTATAACAAAAAAGCCATCAAGTTGATGACTTTTTCAGTGGGCTCCTAAAACCTTCTTTTTTACTACTGTTCTGATTCCGATTTGTTTGCATTTGTTTCAGAGCTTTGTGAAGTTGATGAAGTCAAATCTTGACTAGTTGAAGAACTTGTAATACTTTCGTGTTGACTCGTTTCTTTATTTTCAAGATCTTTTTTCACTACTTCATTGGATTCTTTTGTTTCTAAATTACTTGTAGCTATAGTTGTAGCAGATTTTTCGACTGGAACATCCACTAACCAGGCACCACTTAAATCAACAGTATAGCCTTCTGGTGTCTTACCATTCACAAGTAATTGACCATTTTCTTTCAAGAAGTACCAATTATCCTTGTCCTTGATCCAACCAACAGCTCGTGAACCGTCTGCCTTGTAGAAGTACCAATCATTTGCCTTTTTAAGCCATCCTTGCTTCATAGCTCCTGAATCTTCTAGATAGTAATGATGACCAGCAACTTCTATATCACCTGTCTTCATGATACCAGTAGAATCCATATAGTACCAGTTTTCTTTATCTTTTACCCAACCTGTTTTCATTTCCCCTGATTGGGCAAAGTAATACCATTGACCATCAATCTTACGCCATCCTGTTACCATGGCCCCATCATTTGATAGATAATAGTTCTGACCGCCAGTATTAAGCCAACCAATCTCCATCTGATTTTCTTTATTGAAATAATACCAGCTTCCATTTATTTTTTTCCAATTTTTAGCAGATGCACCCGAGTCTGTCAGATAGAACCAACGATCGTTCCATTTTTTCCATTGATTCTGTAACAAGATACCCGTTTGGTTAAAGTAATACCATTCACCTTCGATTTCATTCCAACCGACAGCATACTCTCCTGTAGAATCAGGCGCTTGATACCACCAGTTTCCATATGCACTCTTATGCCAACCAGCTTGAAAACTTGGAATCGGCTTGTAGGAAGTGGAAATATTGACAAATCCGTCTTTTCGAATATCAAAAACTGTTGCATCATAGTCTTTGCTGGCTGCATTAATTCTCTCAATTCCTCGTTCTTTGAGCCAATTGACATACTCACTATCAACACCATTTTTCCAAGGTAGACTATCCGAAGTTTGAACAATCAAACTCGGACTCAAATTTTTAATGAAATCTTTGGTGTTTGATTTATTGGTATCATAGTGATGATTAAACTTCATCAAATCAACTTTTCCAATGAGAGGACCATACTTGTCTTCTGCTCCATGAACATTATCCAAGTCGCCCCCAAGGTAAATTTTCTTGCCATTGACTTTTACTACACTAATCAAGGAATTGGAATTATCATCCCAAATTTTCTTTAATTCACCCGACGAATCAGTTTCATTTTCATAATTATAGAGCTGAATATCCATGTCCCCAAACTGAAAATGAGCATCCCCTTGTGTGATGTTTTGAATAACTGAAACACCTTTTTCTGAAGCAGTTTGTAAAACCTTATCGTAGCCATACAGATTATCCCATAGACGTTCAGAATTAGTAATACGATTATCACTATATTTTTTAAGATAGACTCGGTCAACTGGATAGGTAGACAATAATTCATCAACATTTCCAATATGATCACTGTGGGTATGGGTCACCAAAATAAAATCAAGTTTTTGGACACCCAATTCCTTCAAACGACGAAAGACACGGTCTGTCAGAACATGCTTATAAGACGTTTCAATTCCTCTCCTCCATGGATAACGAGAATCACTTCCATCTGGGAAATCATAATCTTCTCCTGTATCCACCATGGCAAAATGTCCATTACTTTCAAGAATGATTGCATCACTGCCACCTTCTTGAACATTTATAAAGTGGATTTTGTTTCCTGAACTTTCTTGAGCTTGAACATTCCCATAGCATGACAAACCTAAAAAAAGCGCCTGCAAGTGCTAAACTAGTCAATTTCTTTTTCATACTTACTTCCTCAATCTCTCCAATGTTTCCTTAAAAATCTCTGGGATATCTTCTGTAAATTCCAAGGTCTCACCTGTTCTCGGATGAGTAAATCCTAGCGTCTTGGCATGGAGAAACTGTCCATGCCCCTTAAGTGTCTTACGAGGACCATAGACCTCATCCCCAGCAACTGGATGACCGATATATGCCATGTGAACACGGATTTGATGGGTACGCCCTGTCTCCAGCTGCAGCTCCACTAAGCTATAATCACCAAAGCGTTCCAAAACGTGGAAACGGGTTACTGCAGGCTTTCCTTTAGCAGTCACAGCCTGTTTCTTACGGTCTTTTTCACTACGACCAATCGGTGCTTCAATCACACCACGATCATTTGGCAAATTTCCATGAACAATCGCCCAATATTTGCGTAAAGACTTTTTATCCTTGAGTTCTTGGGCAAGTGCCAAGTGCGCCTCATCGTTTTTAGCAATCATGAGAAGACCTGATGTATCCTTATCAATACGGTGAACAATTCCTGGACGTAGAACCCCATTGATACCCGATAAGTCCTTGATATGATACATAAGGGAATTTACTAGGGTTCCACTAGTATGACCAGCACTCGGATGCACAACCATTCCCTGAGGCTTGTTAACAACGGCCACATCCTCATCTTGATAGATGATTTCTAGTGGAAGATTCTCAGCCACATACTCTAAAACCTCTTGTTCTGGCACATGGTAAGTAACGACATCACCCTCTTGGACAGTGTATTTAGCTTTCTTGACTTGGCCATTGACCAAGACATGGCCTGATTTGATTTGTTCATTCGCGAGGCTGCGTGATAATTCTGTCAAATCCGACAAAGCCTTATCCAAACGCAGGCCACCAGTTTCAATTTTAATTTCCATTTATTTCCTCTTTTAGCATTGCAATCAATAAAATAATCACTCCAAGCGTCAGATAGCTATCTGCCACATTGAAAATTGCAAAATTGATAAAGTCAAGGTGGAACATATCCACAACAAAACCCTGACTCACCCTGTCAATAAAGTTTCCAAGACCACCTGCGATAATCAAGGTCAAACCCAAGACCATCCAGAATGAGTCCTCCATGTGTTTATGTAAATACCAAATGGCACCTACCATAACGACTAGTGTAATGATAGCAAATAACCACTGCTGGTCTTGTAGCATCGAAAAGGCTGCCCCTCGATTTTGCAGATAGGTCAAGCTAACGAAATTAGGAATCCAGGAGCGCACTTCACCCAGTGGAATCTGTTGGACGATATAGGATTTAACCAACTGATCCAGCGCAATCAAAAGCAGTACAATAACTGCCACTATTCCTCTTTTTTCATGATTTCCTCTTCTGATTAAAATATTCTTGCATGACTTCTACGAAGAGAGTCCCAGCTTGACTAAGCTCCACTTCCTCACGTTTAACATAGACCATGCGATTATCTAGGTTATCCTTGAGACGAATAACTGTAATGCCATTAACACTATCACTATCTAAAAACCCAGAACCAGTCGCATAAGCATCCGTCCGCTCCAAAATACCATTTAAGGTAGCACGGTCTGTCACATTGAACATCTGCGAGCTCGCACTGGTATCAACAAAGTTCTCTGAATAATAAAGGTACTCATCTTTCTCTTGAGTGAAACGAACCGTTGGTAGATCAGCTAAATCCTCCATGATCAATTCCTCTTTCTGGGCTAAAGGATGCCCTTCACGAAGATAAATATGAGTATGAAAGGGAATCAACTCAATGACCTCCAGACCTAGCTTTTCAACCCGTTGCATAATTCCCTTTTGATTTTGATTGTTGAGGTAGATAATCCCAATCTCACTGTGCCCTTGCGCTACTTCGTCTAAGATTTGAACAGTAGTTGATTCAAAAATACGAAAGTTCTTATAGTCAGGATAGCGCTCTGAAAAGGCCGTAATGGTTGGTGGCAAAAAGTCATAGTGCTGACTAGCAATGGAAAATTCATCCTTTTCTTCTTCATGATTGGCGTACTGATTTTGAAAAATATCAAATCCTTTAACCAATTCTTGCGCTTTTTCATAGAATTCCATACCACGACGAGTCAAGAAAGTCCCTGAGCTAGTCCGACGGAAAATCTTAAATCCCAATTCTTTTTCCAAATCACGAACAGAAATGGACAGACTCGGCTGACTAACATACATCTTTTCAGCAGCTTCACGGAAAGTACCGCTATTCGCAATGGCAACAACATAGCGTAATTGTTGAATGTTCATCTTCTACCCCCAACTTCTTTATCTTTTCATTATACCATATTTTAGTAGTTTTCCAAAAAGGAAAAAAGTCAGGAAACTTTCAAATCTCAATGAATACTCTAACCTCCCAAGACAAAAATTAGAATGATATCTTTTTTCAGTCTTCATATGAGTTCAAACAAATAAAAACAGCAAATCTTCTTGATTTACCGTTTAAAACATGATACAAATCCAATTTACCATAATTTTATAAAAAATCCCTCTGAACTTTTCTTCTATCTCTATGAATCAACTAGAATAAGACTCTTCAATCCTATTAACTATATCTGGACCTACCTCCCAAATCCCAACATAAGGTTGTTCAATATACTGTTTTTCTTTCATAGTATATAGATAGACTACACTATCATTTTCTTCATTCTGATAAGTGAATTTGATAATGACGTAATTTTCAACATTTGTCGGTTGATCATTTAAACTTTCTAAAGTTGTAGATCTGAACTGTTTCTGTATCTCCTCAATCAATTTTGAAATTTCTTCTCTCTTGTTAATGGTTTTAACATCTTCAGAAAGCTTTTCCTGCAGAGAAATAACAGAGATCACTTCAGGTTCAGGGAGAATAAGTTATTTATTACTAACACAAGTAGATAGAACAAGAAAAGAGATTGAACAGACTATTATGGGGATAAACTTTTTCATACAAGTCCATATCCTTTCCATATTCCTGCTTCCTTACTAAGATACAATTATCATATCAAACCTTAGCAATTTTTACAATATCTTATTCCCTTATAAAATTCATGACTCTAAAAGCTCTACATTCAATTATTTTTTCATTGTAAAATAAATTGGCTGACAAATTCGCTTCTTACATTGGTTTTTAAAATATGGGTATCAGCGTGGGTATCAAAACAAAAAAATAGGCTCTCCGAAAACTCGGAAAGCCTTAGTTTATGCTACTTCTAGCTTCTCGCCTTTATATTTCAAGGCTCGGGATAAAAAAGGTTCACTGGACCTTTTTATTTAGCGATTGGATAAACAGAAACTTGTTTTTTATCGCGTCCTTTACGTTCAAAGCGTACTACGCCTTCAACTTTAGCGAACAAAGTATCGTCTCCACCACGTCCAACGTTTACACCTGGGTAGATGTGTGTACCACGTTGACGGTAAAGGATTGATCCACCTGTTACAGTTTGTCCGTCAGCTGCTTTAGCTCCAAGACGTTTTGCTTGTGAATCACGTCCGTTTGATGTAGAACCTCCACCTTTTTTGTGGGCGAAAAGTTGCAAGTTGTTAAGAGTCATTTTTAACATAATGTTTTCCTCCGTGTTAGTTTTCTGTGATAACTCTGGTTTGGACGAACTCTGAAGAGTTCTCCGATAAGTTTGCCATACCTAAGAAAAATGATTCAAAGAATAACTGGGTCATTTCTCTCTGGTGTGAAGGAAGATCTTTTGGAATTTCAACCATCAGATAGCCACCTTCATCTTCGTTTAATTCTAGGATTGGTTCATAGCCTGCAAATTTCTCAATAGAATTGATAAAGTTAATGGCAAGCGTAGAAACCGATGCACACACGACATCTAAGCCGTATTCGCCACTCTCGGCGTGTCCAGTAATTTCCGCACTCCTCAGCTCGCCATCTTCGGCTCTCTCAAAGACTGCCTGTATCATGTGTTCTCCTTAAAATTAAGCGTTGATTGCGTTGATGACAACTTTTGTATATGGTTGACGGTGACCTTGTTTACGGTGACTACCTTTTTTAGGTTTGTACTTGTAAGTAACAACTTTCTTTTGTTTTCCTTGTTTTTCAACAGTTCCAACTACAGTAGCTCCAGCAACAAGTGGAGTTCCGACAACAGTGTTTTCACCACCAACAAGAACAACTTCGTTAAAAGTAACTTCTTGACCAGCTTCAACGTTCAATTTTTCAACGTAAACTGCTTGACCAACTTCAACTTTAACTTGTTTTCCGCCAGTTTTGATAATTGCGTATGTGCTCATTATGCACCTCCTATGATTTTTATGGGTTTCCCCAAATTTTTTGTGAAGACTCGCCTAGCATCGTGGGACGAACCACTTAAACTTGAATAATCAAGCAACGATGTTCGTGCGGTTGCACAGGATCGTGCATAGTCAACTCTTCAAGTATAGCATATCTCCTATTTTCTTACAAGTAATAACACCTAAAATCAAGCTTTTTCTTTTACTTTTTTTCGCCAAGAGGCAAAAAGCATGCTAATGTAAAAAATGCTCATCATAATAGGAACACCAAGAATGGTCTTTTCATGATAGAAAATCGTCAAATAGGCTGAAAAGACAACTCCAAGTACAAAACTACTAAGCAGGCTAACAAATATGAACCCTTCACGCAAAAAAGGAGTGTGCTTGGTTCGGAAATACTCTCCAAAAGCCAGCATGGTCCGTTTGATGTTCCCTGTCATAAAAGCGTTATTGTAGGCAATACCCGACACTTCTCCAAAAGCAGTTGTCACCAACCCCATACAGAAGGCCAAGGGCGGTACTAGATAGATATTATCTACAGTCTGCGGCACAAAACCAATAATAATTGATAGGATTGCCAAAGGAAACAGTGACAGAATCGGTTTTTTCACAATTCTCAATTTTTCCTTATAAACAGTTAATAAAAAGACCCCCATCATAAAAGCTAGCAAGGTCATTACTTTCGCACTGGCATCTGACACATTCTGTTGAATCAGACCTACTGAAAGAAAAACGACATTCCCAGTTTGTCCAGCTACAAGAGTGTTCCCTCGCACAATAAACGTATAGGCATCTACATAACCTGCACAAAAAGTCAAAAAAAGCGCTAGCCTCTTAGACTGACGTGATATTTTTCTTATAGGTAATAACCTCATTTTCCCTCCCATTTCATTTACTCATCTCATTATTGTACCACTTTCTTTGGAAAAGACCTAGTAGCTTATTTGAAATTTTTCACCCTCTGTTGGATAGTCCCGTCTATCTATGTTATAATGAAAGAAGGATTTGAAATCGGAAAAGGAGTAACTATGCTTAAATTAGGTGTCATCGGAACAGGGGCTATCAGCCACCACTTCATAGAAGCAGCCCATACCAGTGGAAAATACCAGCTGGTCGCAGTCTACTCTAGAAAACTAGAAACTGCGGCAACCTTTGCTTCTCGCTATCAGGATATCCAACTCTTTGATCAAGTAGAGGACTTCTTCAAGAGCTCCTTTGATGTAGTCTATATTGCTAGTCCAAACTCCTTACATTTTGCTCAGGCAAAAGCTGCCTTGTCTGCTGGTAAACACGTTATTCTTGAAAAACCAGCTGTTACTCAGCCACAGGAATGGCTGGATTTGAGACATACAGCTGAGAAAAATCACTGTTTTATATTCGAAGCAGCTCGCAATTACCATGAAAAAGCTTTCACTATCATCAAAAACTTTTTAGCAGACAAACAGATTTTAGGGGCAGATTTCAACTATGCCAAGTATTCTTCTAAAATGCCAGATTTGTTGGCGGGACAGATACCAAATGTCTTTTCAGATCGTTTTGCTGGTGGAGCGCTTATGGATTTGGGGATTTATCCTCTCTACGCTGCCGTTCGTCTCTTTGGAAAGGCTCAGGACGCAACCTATCAGGGGCAACAGCTTGACAATAGCATTGACCTAAATGGTGACGGAATCCTCTTCTACCCAGACTTTCAAGTTCACATCAAGGCTGGAAAAAACATCACTTCCAATCTCCCTTGCGAGATTTATACGACAGATGGTACCTTGACCCTCAACACCATCGAACATGTCAGCTCAGCTATTTTTACCGACCATCAAGGCAATCAAGTCCAACTCCCTATCCAACAGACTCCTCATACGATGACTGAGGAAGTCGCTGCATTTGCACACATGATCCAGCAACCAGATCTGAATCTCTACCAAATTTGGCTGGAAGATGCAAGTTCAGTTCATGAGCTACTATATACTATGCGCCAGACTGCTGGCATTAGATTTGAGGCAGAAAAATGAAAACCAAACTACCGACTGAATGGCAAGAACTGAGTGACCAACTCGATTTCCAAGAATTCACTCCCATTCAAACTCAACTATTTGAGCCCCTTCTTGCTGGAGAAAACCTCCTAGGAGTGAGCCCAACAGGAACTGGTAAGACCCTAGCTTACCTTCTACCAAGTCTTCTCAGACTACAAAAGAAAAAAGCCCAACAACTCTTGATTCTAGCACCAAATACTGAGCTTGCTGGACAGATTTTTGATGTATGTAAAACGTGGGCTGAAGCTATCTGCTTAACTACCCAACTCTTCTTATCAGGTTCGAGTCAAAAACGTCAAATTGAACGACTCAAAAAAGGACCAGAAATTCTGATTGGAACCCCTGGCCGTATCTTTGAACTGATTAAATTGAAAAAAATCAAGATGATGAATGTGGAAACCATCATCCTGGATGAATTCGACCAATTACTAGATGATTCTCAGATACACTTTGTCGAGAAAATTACTCACTACGCACCTCGTGACCACCAACTTGTCTATATGAGTGCGACAACCAAGTTTGACCAAAAGAAGATTGCGCCTAACACACGTACCATTGATCTCTCTGACCAAAAATTGGACAACATCCAGCACTTCTACATGCAGGTAGATCAACGTCACCGAGTGGATATGCTACGAAAACTGGCTCATGTAGAGGATTTCCGAGGTCTTGTCTTCTTTAACAGCCTATCAGACCTTGGAAGTGCAGAAGAAAAACTACAGTATCGGGATATCTTGGCTGTTTCCCTCGCTAGTGATGTCAATGTCAAGTTCAGAAAAGTCATCTTAGAAAAGTTTAAAGACAAGCAACTAACCCTACTTCTCGCAACAGACCTTCTGGCTCGTGGAATTGATATCGATAGCCTCGAATGTGTCGTAAACTTTGATGTTCCTAGAGATAGCGAAACCTACACTCACCGTGCTGGCCGTACTGGTCGTATGGGCAAGGAAGGTTACGTTATCACTCTCGTCACTCATCCAGAAGAAATCAAAAAACTTAAGAAGTTTGCAAGTGTACGAGAAATTGTCCTAAAAAATCAAGAACTCTACATCAAATAACCCCCCCTTTGCTCTATGCCCATCAAGTGTATAGAGCTTTTTTATGTAAACAATTCTTCAATTTTATACTCAATGAAAATCAAAGAGCAAACTAGGAAGCTAGCCCAGACTGTACTTGAGTACGGCAAGGTGACGCCGACGTGGGTTGAATTTGATTTTCATTGAGTATTAGTTCAATATTCGAAAAAAAGAACCTTGCAAAGCAAGATTCTTTTAGTGTCTGACTTAAATAATTGTTCTTCTGGGAACTAAATCGAATTAAGCTTCGATTTCTGTAACCATACCTGAACCAACAGTACGTCCACCCTCACGGATAGAGAATGTAGTACCTTGTTCTACGGCGATTGGGTGGATCAACTCAACGTCGATTGTCACGTTATCACCAGGCATTACCATTTCAGTACCTGCTGGAAGTTCGATTGAACCTGTAACGTCAGTAGTACGGAAGTAGAATTGTGGACGGTAGTTGTTGAAGAATGGAGTGTGACGTCCACCTTCTTCTTTAGTAAGGATGTAGACTTCACCTTTGAATTTAGTGTGTGGGTTGATTGAACCTGGTTTAGCGATAACTTGTCCACGTTCGATTTCATCACGTTGAACACCACGAAGAAGGACACCTACGTTATCTCCGGCAAGACCTTCATCAAGTTGTTTACGGAACATTTCAACACCAGTAACGACTGCTTTTTGAGTTTCTTCTTTGATACCAACGATTTCGATTTCGTCGTTGACTTTAACGATACCACGGTCGATACGTCCTGAAGCAACTGTACCACGTCCAGTGATTGAGAATACGTCTTCGACTGGAAGAAGCAATGGTTTGTCAGTGTCACGTTCTGGTTCTGGGATGTACTCATCAACTGTGTTCATCAATTCCATAACGATGTCTTCGTATTTAGTGTCACCTTCAAGGGCTTTAAGAGCTGAACCTTGGATAACTGGAAGATCGTCACCTGGGAAGTCGTATTCTGACAATAGGTCACGGATTTCCATTTCAACCAATTCAAGCAATTCTTCGTCGTCAACCAAGTCAACTTTGTTCATGAAGACGATAAGGTGTTTAACACCAACCTGACGTGAAAGAAGGATGTGCTCACGAGTTTGTGGCATTGGTCCGTCAGTTGAAGCTACTACAAGGATAGCTCCGTCCATTTGAGCGGCACCAGTGATCATGTTTTTAACGTAGTCCGCGTGTCCTGGAGCGTCGATGTGAGCGTAGTGACGTTTTTCAGTTTCGTACTCAACGTGCGCAGTGTTGATTGTGATACCGCGTTCGCGTTCTTCTGGAGCAGCATCGATAGACGCATAGTCTTTAGGTTGGTTAACTGATGAAGGCAAGCGACGTGCCAAAACAGTTGTGATAGCTGCAGTTAGGGTAGTTTTACCGTGGTCAACGTGTCCGATAGTACCAATGTTAACGTGTGGTTTACTACGATCGTATTTTTCTTTTGCCATTTGAGTAAAAGCCTCCAATAAAATATATTTTATAGATAGACAGTAGGCAATACAGTCTAACTTTCCTTACTATTTTATCAAATTTCAGCTAAATTGCAAGTGTTTTACAAAGTTTTTGTGAATTATTCTTAATCTACTAATCTAAACGGTATTTCTACTCCCATCACTTCTTTAATGAAAAAGAAAAATCAGGAATTTCCTGATTTTTACTTAGCTAATTCTCTTTCTCGTTCTTTCATTATTTTATGATTTTCATACAAACGTGATAAAACTTAGAAATTTCTTTTAAGATAGAATAGGTTGGTACTGCGACAATCATGCCAATGACACCATAGATATTACTTGATAACAAAAGTAATACTAAAATCGTAATTGGATGAACCTTCATCACTCCACCAACGATTCGAGGGTAAAGGATGTTCCCATCTACTTGTTGAATAATCAACATATAAACAACTGCAATCAGCATTCTATGAGGATCAGTAAAGACATTGGCGATAATCATCGGAATCAAACCAATACTTGGTCCAACATAAGGAATGAGATTGGCCAATCCTGAAAAGATGGCAAAGACCAAAGCGTATTTCAAACCAATCACGCTATATCCGATAAAGGCCAAACAACCAATAATAATCGCATCAATAGCAACTCCACTAATATATCGAGCAATTGTAGTATTCAAATTTTTTAAAAGACCTGTAATATGCAACTTATCTCGCTTTAAAACAGTACGCTCAAGCATCGGCAAGAATTTGTGGCCATCTAACAAAAAATAAATTAAAAATACAGGTGTCATGATAATAATCAAAACAGTACTAAAGAGCGCAGATAAGACACTTCCAACACTATTCGTTACACTATTTAGGATATTCTGTAGAATATCTACATAAGAGAGATTTAACTGTTGAATAGTCGCTTGAATATCTAAATTTTGAAAGGCTGGATAAGTGGATAAATCGATAATCAAATCTTGCAGACGACTGTAGATTGTCTGACTTGTAGCAATCAAACTTGTCAGCTGATTAATCAAAATCGGTAAGAGATAGACGACCCCAATAACTAGCCCACAAACCAAGGCGCACAAGGTTAGTAGAATACCAATGATACGGTTAATTTTGAAATACTTTTGTAAAAAATTTACAATAGGATTGGTCAAATAATATAAAAAACCACCTAAAAGAAAGGGAATCATTATAGTGTTTGCGACACTTACAAAAGGCGTTATAATCCCACCCATCTGTCTCCATAAATAAAAGATGATGGTTAATAGTAAAATCTCACTGGTCCAAAAAAATAATTTATTCTTACGAAACATGAAGTACCTCCATTCATCTATTTTACCACACTTTCAAAAAAGCTTCTTTCTTATATCATGAAACTGGGAATATTTTTTTCTTTATGATAGAATAAACTTACTATGAAAAAAATAATTTTAACTCTCCTAAGCCTTTCCGTTATTGGGGCAGCATCTACTGTTGATGCTCAAGATTTTAATATTGCTGCTAAACATGCAATTGCTGTTGAGGCAAATACCGGTAAAATTCTCTATGAGAAAGATGCAACCCAGCCAGTTGAAATTGCTTCGATCACAAAATTGATTACTGTTTATCTTGTCTATGAAGCCTTGGAAAACGGTAGTATTACACTATCAACTCCGGTAGATATCTCTGATTATCCATACAAATTAACGACAAATTCTGAAGCGAGTAACGTTCCTATGGAGGCTCGTAATTATACCGTCGAACAACTACTGGAAGCAACCCTAGTATCCAGTGCTAACAGTGCAGCTATTGCGTTAGCTGAAAAAATTGCTGGCTCAGAAAAAGATTTCGTCGATATGATGAGGGCAAAGCTCTTGGAATGGGGCATTCAGGATGCCACTGTTGTCAATACGACGGGTCTTAACAATGAGACTTTAGGGGATAACATTTACCCAGGATCTAAAAAAGATGATGAAAACAAGCTCAGTGCTTATGATGTCGCTATCGTTGCTCGCAATCTCATCAAAAAATACCCACAAGTCTTGGAAATCACGAAAAAACCTTCTTCTACTTTTGCTGGAATGACAATCACTTCTACCAACTACATGTTAGAAGGTATGCCTGCTTATCGCGGTGGTTTTGATGGCCTTAAGACAGGAACAACAGATAAGGCTGGAGAGTCTTTTGTTGGTACTACAGTCGAAAAAGGGATGAGGGTTATCACAGTTGTTTTGAACGCAGACCATCAAGACAATAATCCTTACGCTCGCTTCACAGCTACATCGTCACTAATGGATTATATCTCTTCTACATTCACGCTTCGTAAAATCGTTCAAAAAGGCGATGCCTACCAAGATAGCAAAGCCCCTGTACAAGATGGAAAAGAAGATACTGTCACTGCTGTTGCCAAAGATGATATCACTCTAATTGAACGTGTTGGGAGTCAAGCTTCCCAATCTATTCAATTCACACCTGATTCTAAGGCAATTCCAGCACCACTTGAAGCCGGAACAGTGGTTGGACATTTGACTTATGAAGACTCAGACTTGATTGGTCAAGGTTACATTACCACAGAACGGCCTAGTTTTGAAATGGTAGCAGAAAAGAAAGTAGAAAAAGCCTTCTTCTTAAAAGTTTGGTGGAATCAGTTTATCCGCTTCATCAACGAAAAATTATAAAAAAATCGCGATTTTAAACCGCGATTTTTTTGTTACAAGTTCATCTTCAAAATCCTTGATTTTGAGTAAATCTAATACTCAATGAAAATCAAAGAACAAACCAGGAAGCTAGTAGTAGGGTTGCTCAAAGCACCGCTTTGAGGTTGTAAATAAAGCTGACGTGATTTGAAGAGATTTTCGAAGAGTATAAAAACAAAT
>CAKMOM010000041.1:0-25628 GCA_927910965.1 uncultured Streptococcus sp. | reverse complement strand
ATTGCCTTAAATTTTAATTTTTGAAGGATTCTAAAGCTAGAATAGTCCCATCACAATCAGTTTTGAATTATTATACTCAATGAAAATCAAGAGCAAACTAGGAAACTAGCCGCAGGCTGCTCAAAGCACTGCTTTGAGGTTGTAGATAAGACTGACGAAGTCAGTTACATATATCTACGGCAAGGCGAAGCTGACGCGGTTTGAATTTGATTTTCGAAGAGTATAAAATAACAGTAGAGGAGAGGTATATAATGGAAAAATTAGAAGATTACATTGCTTTTGACTTAGAATTTAATCAGCACGAAGGGCAAACACACTTGATTCAAGTATCGGCAGTGCGTTTTAGAGATGGTCAGGAAATTGACGCCTATGATTCCTATGTCCATACTAGTGTGCCTCTAAAGAGTTTTATCAATGGTTTGACTGGGATTACAGCTGAGACCTTAAAAGATGCTCCCCCAGTGGAGGAAGTTATAAAAGATTTCCAAGAGTTTGTGGGTTCTTTCCCCATGGTTGGATACAATGCTGCTAAAAGTGATTTGCCTATTCTAGCAGAGCATGGTTTAGACTACAGCCTGCAGTATAAGGTGGACTTGTATGATGAAGCCTTTGAACGTCGTAGTTCAGATTTACACGGTATTGCCAATCTCAAATTGCAAACTGTTGCCTCATTTCTCGGATTTCAAGGACAGTCCCATAATAGTTTAGAGGATGCTCGTATGACAGCGCGTGTTTACGAGTCCTTTCTAGAGTCGGATCAAGCTAGAGAATTGTTAGGGGCAGAAAGTAGCCTATCGAACAATCCTTTTGGAGGCTTAGACTTGTCTCAATTATTTGATTAGGAGTGTCTATGAAACCTGAAAAACCTAAAAATCTAGGTTTTAAGCAGATATACTTTAATCTAGATAAAATACTTTTTCTATTTTTCTTGACTTTTATGATGATTGAGTTTGTCTGGTTACCGTCAAATTCTTGGATTGCTGGACTTTTGCTCCGTCAGACAGGTTATCTCTTTCTATCTTACAACAATATTTTTGCCATTATAAAAGGTTCTCCCTTTGTTAGTCTTGCTTTATTTATTCTGGTAATCGTTAATTTACTGATCGCCTATTACCAGATAGGACTTCTCTTTATCGGAGCCCGGCACCTACTCTATCATGAAAAGAGAACTTTGCTGGAGTACAGTCGTAAGGTCTTTCGACAAAGTTTCTTGTTTATGAAGCAAGCGACACTTTCCAAGATAGCCTTTATCTTCTTTTATATCATGATGCTCTTTCCATTGATTCGAAAGATTTTAAAGATTTATTACCTCAATAAAATCGTCATTCCGGACTTTATCGTTGATTATGTGGAAGACAAGTATTGGCTAGTAGGTATAGTGGTTACTATTCTTGCTTTACTTCTATTTTACATTTCAGTGCGCTTGATGTTTGCCCTACCTCAGCTTTTATTTGAGAAGAAAACAGTCAAAGAAGCAGTCAGATACAGTCTAGAGAAGACAAGAAAGCACTCTTGGTTTTATATTTGGAACTTGCTTTGGATTGTCGTCAAAACCTACATATTTTTCATTCTTTTATTGATCCCAATCTTGACAAGTCAGGCACTGATGGATGGTTTGACCCATAAGGAATCTCTTGTGATGGGAATTATTAACTTTGTCTTGATTAAGAATTTCCACTATATGGCCTTGACTTACTTTCTCATTAAGTTTGTTTCCTTCTTAACAGGAGAAGAATTAGAAATCACACCAAGGAGAAAGAAAGACCACTGGATGAGATGGGGAGTGATGGGATGTGCTGCTATCTTTTTCGCTCTTGAGGGTTATGTTTATTTAGAAGCTCCAGTTGCTAACAAACCTTTGATTATCTCTCACAGGGGAGTATCTAATAAGAATGGTGTGCAAAATACCGTCCAATCACTAGAAAAAACCGCTCAGTTATCTCCAGACTTCGTTGAGACGGATGTTCAGGAAACAAAAGATGGCCAGTTTGTCATGATGCATGATGCCAATATCAAGAATTTGACAGGAGTTAATGCCAAACCTCAGGATTTAACCTTGGAGGAATTGACCAAACTCGATATTTCAGAAAATGGTTATCATAGCAAGGTGTCTAGTTTTGATGACTATCTCAATAAAGCCAATGAATTACATCAAAAACTCCTTATTGAAATTAAAACTAGTCGAAAAGATAGCCCAGATATGATGAAACGCTTTATGGAAAAATATGGAACTGTTCTTAAGCAGAATGGTCACCAAATGCAATCCTTGGACTACCATGTGATTGACCAGGTTTTAGCCTACGATACTCAAATTCCAGTCTTTTTAATCCTACCTTATAATAGTATTTTTCCAAGAACCAAGGCCACAGGTTATACTATGGAGTATTCAACCTTGGATGAAAATTTTGTCAACAAGCTTTGGAATACCGATCAAAAATTGTACGTGTGGACCATCAATAGTTCAGAGTCCTTTGATAAATCTGTTCATTTGGGTGCAGACGGCATGATAACGGATGACTTGGAAATGATTCAAGATCAGGTTACCATTGCCCAAGAAGACCCAGAGTATACGGATTTACTGTTCAAACAGGCCATGGAATTCTTTAATTTTTAGTAAGCAAAAAGAGGAACAGTTGTTCCTCCCATGATAGGCAAGTATTCTCTTGAATGCTTGTTTTTCTTATGCTTAGAATGGCAATTTTCCAGCGAAAGCACCTAATTTTTTTCTTGGTAGTTTCATCGATTTGTTCAAGAGCAGAGTTGATGGCTTGAACAGTCATATCAGAAAGAGTTTCAAGATCTTCAGGGTCAACGACAGCTGGATTGAAGTCAATGCTGACAACTTTTTTTATCTCCAGTTAAGGTCGCTTGAACAAGGTCTTGAGCAGATTTGCCAACAAATTGCATAGCAGCAAGTTCTGCTTGACTTTGTTCCATCTGTTTTTGAAGTTTTTTGTGCTTGGCGCATCATGTTTTGCATGTTCATCATGGTGATTTACAGTTTCCTTTTTCAATTATTTTCTTTTTTTATTTTATCAATTTTGGGGTTAAAAGTCTATTGTTAGTATAAATCCCCTAACATTAAATTACCGAAGAGATTTTCGAAGAGTACGGGTTTGGAACATGAAAACAGCAGTTGATTTGAAGAAACAAAAAAAGAACAGCCAAAACTGTTCTTTTTTATGATTATTTGAGACCGTATTTTTTGTTGAAACGATCCACGCGTCCATCTGCTTGAGTGAACTTTTGACGTCCAGTGTAGAATGGGTGTGAGTCTGATGAAATTTCCACACGGATCAATGGGTAAGTTTCGCCTTCGAACTCAACTGTTTCGTTAGAGCGTTTTGTTGAACCGCTAAGGAATTGGTAACCAGTAGTTGTGTCCATGAAGACAACTGGGCGATATTCTGGATGGATATCTTTTTTCATTTTGCAATATTTCCTTTCTGCCATGGTCTCTTTGCGAGCCATAGATTGTTACCATACTAGTCTATCAGATTCTGGAAAGTTTGGCAAGTATTTTATCAGTTTTTAAGCAAGTTTTTTAACTTTGGTAGATGATTTCGTTTTCCTCTAGGCTATAGGAATTAGCACCACTTGCTAGAGGGTGGCCTCCTCCATCATGTTCTTTGGCAATTTCATTGATAGGATGGATTTTACTGCGTAAGCGAACACGGTAGTGGCCATCAGCCTGTTCCACAAAAATTCCCCAGAGACTAACACTGTCAATGCGTCCAGGTGCACCGACAATGGCTGCAGTTTCAGCATCGGTAACATTGAATTGTTTCAAGACTTCTTGACTCAGGATAATGCGAGCTGCTCCATTTTCATCCACTTCCAGATGGTCGTAGATGTAGCCTTGAAGTTTTGCAATTTTGTAGCTCATAGTGTCCATTTTTGCGGGTGAGAGCTGCAAAGTCAAAGTTATGTTCTCTCAAATAAGCAGCCAGGCGAAGAGTCCGTGCAGTGGTAGAAGGGTAGAGGAAGCGACCTGTATCACCAACAATTCCTGCAAAGAGCAACTCAGCAGCGCGATCTGACAAGGCCAGTTGAGTTGTTTGGGCAAATAGGGTAATCATCTCACTAGCGCTGCTTGAACTAGTATCCACCCAAGATAGGTTACCGTATACATCATCATTTGGATGGTGGTCAATCTTAATGAGAAAATCACCTTGACGATAGCGCTTATCATCTATACGAGCAGTATTAGCTGTATCACAGACGATGACAAGTGCGCCCTGGTAGGCACTATCTTCAACAAGATCCATTTCAGCCATCCAAGTGAGAGTTGGTTCATCAAAACCAACGGCTTTGATAGTTTTTTCAGGGAAATGATATTCCAGCAAGGCTTTCAAGCCCACTTGACTTCCCAAGGCATCAGGGTCTGGTTTCATATGACGATGATGATAATCGTGTCGTATTCTTTAATTTTTTCTAAAATTTGATGGCAAATTTCCATAAATAACCTCAATTCTTTCTCATTTCATTGTAGCACAAGAATTTTTATTTTTAAAATGAAAAAGATGTGATATAATGGAGAAAGATAAATTGAGGAGGACGATATGGCATTAGCAAAAATTGTATTTGCCAGTATGACCGGTAATACCGAAGAAATTGCAGATATTGTAGCAGACAAATTACGTGACTTGGGCTTAGACGTCGATGTTGATGAATGTACAACTGTTGACGCTTCAGACTTCTTGGAAGCAGACATCGCTATCGTTGCGACCTATACTTATGGCGATGGAGAATTGCCAGATGAGATGATGGACTTCTACGAAGACCTAGCAGATCTTAACTTGAATGGTAAAATCTACGGAGTGGTCGGCTCAGGAGATACCTTCTACGATGAATTCTGTAAGGCTGTTGATGACTTTGATCGTGTCTTTGTTTCAACAGGGCAGAAAAAGGTTCAGAATGTGTCAAAGTTGATCTTTCTGCCGAAGAAGAAGACATTGAACGCTTGGAACAATTTGCAGAAGAATTGGCTGCAAAAGTAGGATAAGAATAAACGTGCGCTGATGCAATCAATCAGTGCATTTTTCTTATTGTGACTTGGGATTTTACTAGCCTATTTGATGGCTTTTTGATACAATAATTCAAATAAAGGAGGAGACACTATGGATTTAGATATTATTCGCCAAGAAATTGATCAAATCGACGATCAAATTGTCAAACTATTAGAAGAACGAATGCATTTGGTTGAGGGCGTTGTCGCTTATAAGAAGGCATCGGGTAAACCGATTTTAGATACCAAGAGAGAAGCGGTTATTTTTGAAAAGGTTAGGAGTCGTGTAGAAGAAAAGCGCTATCAGGAGACTATTGTTGCAACGTTTTCGGACATACTCAAACGTTCGCGTGATTATCAGGATCAAAATATCAAATGAAAAAGAACAATTTTATCCGCTAGGGATTTTCCTAGCTGCCATGTTGGGTGGACTGGTTCGTTACCTGGTTTCCACTTGGTTACCAGCCAGTCCAGATTTTCCTTGGGGAACCCTTCTTGTCAACTATCTAGGTATTTTCTGCTTGGTTTATCTTGTTAAGGGTTATTTGGTCTATAAAGGGACTAGTAAGGGATTAGTTTTAGCACTGGGTACAGGTTTTTGCGGAGGTTTAACAACCTTTTCTAGTCTCATGCTTGATGCTGTGAAACTGCTGGATACAGGGCGTTATCTTAGTTTAGTACTGTATTTGCTTTTGAGCATCGGTGGAGGACTGCTTTTAGCTTACTATTTAGGGAGGAAGAATGGTAATCGTCTATCTTGCAATTGCTTGTGGTTTCGGAGCTTTAGTGCGCTATTTCTTTTCCCGCTATAATCAAGCTTCTAAATTACCACTCGGAACGCTCATAGCTAATCTTTTAGGTTGCTTTTTGATTGGATTATTCTACAATCATGTAGAATCCAAGGAAGTCTATGCTATTTTAGCGACGGGTTTTTGTGGAGGGTTAACAACCTTCTCTACCTTGAATGACGAACTACAAAGACTGATCACTGACAAGAAGATATTTTATTCTTACCTGACTTTGACTTACATAGGTGGTTTGGTTGCGATTTTTTTAGGAATTCTGCTATAAATTTCTTTACTTTTTTGTGGAAATTTGGTAAACTGTATCTTGTGTGTAATGGACGCACAAAAATACAGTTTATCCGCTGAGGAAGATTCCTCAAGATTGACAAAGATAGGAGAATAAAATGAATCCATTAATCCAAAGCTTGACTGAAGGTCAACTTCGTACAGATATCCCATCATTCCGTCCTGGTGACACTGTTCGTGTACACGCGAAAGTTGTCGAAGGTAACCGTGAACGTATCCAGATTTTTGAAGGTGTTGTTATCGCACGTAAAGGTGCTGGTATCTCAGAAAACTACACAGTTCGTAAAATCTCTAACGGTGTAGGTGTTGAGCGTATCTTCCCAATCCACACTCCACGTGTTGAAAAAATCGAAGTTGTTCGTTACGGTAAAGTACGTCGTGCGAAATTGTACTACTTGCGTGCTCTTCAAGGTAAGGCAGCTCGTATCAAAGAAATCCGTCGTTAATTCGACTAAAAAACTCTGCTCATTCAGCAGAGTTTTTATCTAGCTCCCTTAGTTCAATGGATATAACAACTCCCTCCTAAGGAGTAGTTGCTGGTTCGATTCCAGCAGGGGGCATGTAATTAGACATCAAAGAAGTTTGTCAAAAAGTCTTTGAGATTAAAAGAACGCATAATATAGGGGATTTGTCTCCATAATATTATGCGTTTTATTATTGAAAATTTGGGCAATCATCAGATAAAATTGAGACTATATCGAGTATATAAATGTTTGTATAATTAATTTATTCAACATCGTCAAGTTCTAAATTATTTGAAGGACTATAACATTCATATTTCTTTAAGTAATTGTTTATTGCTTCAGCAGTGGAACAAGGTAAATTAACTCTTAAATAGTCAATATCTTCCTTAGATAAAAAATGATTTGCATTCAAAATTGAGAAGCGAAATAATGCTTCATCAAAAGCAAAATTATAATCGTCATCAGATAATGATTCCATTAATGTTTGAATATGTTTTAGTGAGTATTCAGGTATCGAATCAGGATAATATACTGGATAATCAGTGGCTGAAAAATTGTTTTCTAATCCTGAAATAGTAATTATCAAAGATTCTATGTAATATATTAAAGAATGTTTAATATTACCTTCTTGTTCCAAATGTCTTCCCTGAGCATTTCGTGTGTTAGATAAGCATCCAAAATCACCTGATACAGTATTCCTATGAGCTTGTTTATTTAAGAGACTCCATTTTATATCTCCAAAAGTTGCTTTAAAAGAGATATTATTTTTTTCTTTATAATAATCTTCCATAGTTATGTCTTTATCATAGTATGCTTTGATATAGTCATTATGTTCGATGATAAGATTTTGTGCTTCTTTTGTTAGTTTAAATTCGAAAGGAACATCTAATTTGTCAACGTTAACATTATTAATTATTCTTGTAATTAATTCTGCTTTTTTTTCCAGAAGTAGGTAAATTATGTTTAGATAATATAGTTTTTAATTCTACTACTTTAAGATATGATAAAGTCTTATTTTTAGTGAAGTATCCTAATTTGTATAATTGATTGTGTGTAGATTCAGGGTCAATTTGAAGAGAGTATTTAAAATATCTTGGGAAATTATAATTTCTCCCCGTTTTTTGAGTCCAATCTATGAGTATAAGTTGCCCAGGAGTAAGTCCGCACTCTAATTTGTTTAGGTAAAAATTGTTACAATCAGAATTTGTGTCTCTATTATGATTATTTTGTTTTAAATTAAATAGTTTGCTAAAAAAATTCATTGGATTTTATTGCTGATCAATTCTTATTGAAAATGATACTTTTACAATACCCATGTACGGATGGCATGGGCTACGCCTGATTCGTCATTAGATTTAGTTATGTATTTGGCGATTTTTTTGATTTCTGGATTTCCATTTTCCATGACAACAGGGTTACCAACGACTTCCAGCATGGCACGGTCATTTTCTTCGTCACCGATAGCCATGGTTTCATCTTTGGTCAATCCTAGTTTTTCAGCTAAGTGAGTAATAGCTGAACCCTTGTCTACATTCTTTTTAAGGAGTTCGAGGTAGAAAGGAGCAGATTTGTTAATAGAGTAGTGCTCGTAAAATTCTGCTGGTATTTTTTCAATTGCAGCATCCAGAATCTCTGGTTCATCGATGAACATACATTTGACAATTTCCTTGCCAGCCATTTCTTCAGGAGTGCGGTAGAAAATAGGCATGCTTACGAGGGTTGATTCGTGCACAGTGTATTTTCCGATATTGCGATTGGCAGTGTAGATGCCATCCTTGGTAATAGCATGCATATGGACACCGAGCTTACGACTGAGGAATTCCATATCTAGATAATCTTCATAAGTCAAGGATTCGCTGATAATTTCATGTCCTGTAGCGGTTTCTTGGACAAGGGCACCGTTGAAGGTAACGACATAGTCACCCTTGTCTCTCAACTGCAAGTCGTCGAGAAGCTTGGCAACACCTGCGATAGGGCGGCCAGTTGCAATCACGACTTTGACACCAGCTTTTTTGGCCTCTTGGATGGCAGAAAAGACTTCAGGAGTAATCTCCTTTTGGCTATTGACTAGGGTTCCGTCGATATCGACGGCGATTAGTTTAATACTCATATAGTTCCTCTTCTAGTTTTTATTTGGGGTAAAATGATCGTTCTCAATCAAGTGTAAAAATTGCTGGGTAATGCTAGCAAAGATACTGTTTTGGTCCAACATTTCTTTCGGGAAATAAAAGCGATTATCTCCGTGGCGGCTACCAGCAAGGGATTGGACGATAGGAGACAGGCTAGAGAGTTCGGCCAGTTCTCCATTTTTTTGTAAAATCTCAATCTGTGTCCGTGGATTTTCAGATTCGGGACGATAGATATCATAAGGGAGGTCGAAGTTCTTATGAATGGCAGTGTAGTAGTCTGGATCAAAGCCGATATCTTCAACCAATTTTCTCATGCTAGCGAGTTGGTCTTGATCTTCTTGTGAAAAGGTAATGGATTTAAAGACCTTGCGGTTGACAAAGCGTTGCGACAGGTCTGCAAGAATCTTATCAGGACTGGTCATCCAGAGCTGGAAGTAGGTATTCATAACCCCATCATCCAGAGCCAGATAATCAGACAAGGTCACATTTTTTTCAAAGAAAGGCAGGAGATGTGGAGAAGTTCGTGCAAAGAAATCTTTGTCTTTAGGATAGAGTTCCTTGGCGCGCTTGAGGAGATTCTGTAGGAGAACTTCCATGGCACGTGTTGCAGGGTGGAAATAGACCTGCATATACATCTGGTAGCGACTGAGGACATAGTCTTCGATGGCGTGCATGCCATTGCGCTGAAAGGCGATACCATTTTCGACAGGACGAATGACTCGAAGAATCCGAGTCAGGTCAAATTCTCCATAGGATGCTCCTGTAAAATAGGAGTCGCGCAAGAGATAGTCCATGCGGTCTGCATCAATCTGACTAGAAATGAGTTGCACGACCTGCTTGTTAGGATAGGTGTGGTCAATGACACTGGCTACCTTTTCTGGAAAATCTGGAGCTACTTGTAGCAGGACTTGGTGGATCTCTGTTTCTGGACTTTGGATTATCTCCTGAGTGATAGCTTCATGGTCTGTATCAAAGAGATGTTCAAAAGTATGGGAATAGGCACCATGCCCAAGGTCATGTAGGAGAGCAGCTGTCATGGTCAAGAGAGACTCGGCAGGATTCCATTCCTCAGGATATTTTTCTTCAAAAATCTCTGTGATGCGTCGTGCAATTTCATAGACTCCTAGACAGTGAGAGAAGCGACTATGCTCTCCACCGTGGAAGGTATAACTGGAAGTTCCTAGTTGTTTAATACGGCGCAAGCGTTGAAATTCTTTTGTATTGATCAAGTCGTAGATGACCTGATTATTTACATGGATATAGTTGTGAACTGGGTCACGGAATACTTTTTCGTTCATATGACCATTATAGCAAAAAGCTAGAGTTTTTGGTAAAATAGTAGGACAAGAGAGAAGAAAGAGGACCTGATGTGAAGATTCGGATGCGAAATACGATTCAGTTTGATGAGCAGCTGGAAGTGATTGACCAGCTTTATGATGTAGAAGTGCATGAAAAGGGAGATTATAGCTACCTGCTTTTTTATAATGAGGAAAAGGAAAAAGTAGTTATTAAATTTCATGGTCAAGAACTTGTGATGAGTCGATTTTCCAATCCCAAGACCATTATGCGCTTTCTAAAGGATAGCGATAGTTTAGCCTATATTCCCACACCTATGGGCATGCAGGAGTTTATCATCCAAACGAGCCATTATCAAGTTGATGGGCAAAAGATTGAACTAGATTATCAACTACAAAATCAAGAGGGACATCCCTTTGCTAGCTATCAATTGGAAATTACTTGGGGCTAGGCTCATGTCTTTTTCAAATTTACCTGGCTATCTTCTCGGATTAGCCTGCTAATGTGGTAGATTAGGCTAATTTTTGGTATAATAAAAGTTATGGAAATTGAAAAAACCAATCGTATGAATGCGCTCTTTGAATTTTATGCAGCGCTTTTGACAGACAAGCAAATGAACTACATAGAGCTCTACTACGCTGATGATTACAGCCTTGCTGAGATTGCCGAGGAGTTTGGTGTCAGTCGTCAGGCTGTATATGACAATATCAAGCGGACGGAAAAGATTCTGGAAGATTATGAGATGAAATTGCACATGTACTCGGACTACATTGTCCGCAGTCAGATTTTTGACCAGATTTTGGAGCAGTATCCCAATGATGACTTTCTGCAAGAGCAGATAGAAATTTTAACAAGCATTGATAATAGAGAATAAGAGGAAGAAACATGGCATTTGAAAGTTTAACAGAACGTTTGCAGAACGTCTTTAAAAATCTACGTAAAAAAGGAAAAATCTCTGAATCTGATGTCCAAGAGGCAACCAAAGAAATTCGCTTGGCCTTGCTTGAGGCCGACGTTGCCTTGCCTGTTGTAAAGGACTTTATCAAGAAAGTTCGTGAACGTGCAGTCGGGCATGAGGTCATTGATACCCTTAATCCTGCGCAACAAATTATTAAAATCGTTGATGAGGAACTGACAGCTGTTTTAGGTTCTGATACAGCGGAGATTATCAAGTCACCTAAGATTCCAACCATCATCATGATGGTCGGTTTGCAGGGGGCTGGTAAAACAACCTTTGCTGGTAAATTGGCTAACAAACTCAAGAAAGAAGAAAATGCTCGTCCTTTGATGATTGCGGCGGATATTTACCGTCCTGCGGCTATTGACCAGTTGAAAACTCTTGGACAACAAATTGATGTGCCTGTCTTCGCACTTGGAACAGAAGTACCAGCTGTTGAGATTGTACGTCAAGGTTTGGAGCAAGCCCAAGCTAATCATAATGACTATGTCTTGATTGATACGGCAGGTCGTTTGCAGATTGATGAGTTTTTGATGAATGAACTTCGTGACGTGAAAGCACTAGCTCAACCAAACGAAATTCTCCTCGTGGTTGATGCCATGATTGGTCAGGAAGCGGCCAATGTTGCGCGTGAGTTTAATGCTCAGTTGGAAGTGACTGGTGTCATCCTTACCAAGATTGATGGGGACACTCGTGGTGGTGCTGCTCTATCTGTTCGTCACATTACTGGAAAACCAATCAAGTTCACTGGTACAGGTGAAAAGATTACGGACATTGAAACCTTCCACCCAGACCGTATGTCAAGCCGTATCCTTGGCATGGGGGACATGCTCACTTTGATTGAGAAAGCTTCTCAGGAATACGATGAGCAAAAAGCCCTTGAAATGGCTGAGAAGATGCGTGAAAACACCTTTGATTTCAATGATTTCATTAATCAGTTGGATCAGGTGCAAAACATGGGGCCAATGGAAGACTTGCTCAAGATGATTCCAGGTATGGCCAACAACCCAGCCCTTCAAAACATGAAGGTAGATGAACGCCAGATTGCTCGTAAACGTGCCATTGTGTCTTCAATGACACCTGAAGAACGTGAAAATCCCGATTTGTTAAATCCAAGCCGTCGCCGTCGTATCGCTGCAGGTTCTGGAAATACTTTTGTAGAAGTCAATAAATTCATCAAAGACTTTAACCAGGCTAAACAACTCATGCAAGGTGTCATGTCTGGAGATATGAATAAAATGATGAAGCAAATGGGAATCAATCCAAACAACCTTCCTAAAAATATGCCAAATATGGGAGGAATGGATATGTCTGCCCTTGAAGGAATGATGGGACAAGGTGGGATGCCTGACCTGTCAGCTCTCGGAGGAGCAGGAATGCCAGATATGAGCCAGATGTTTGGTGGCGGACTCAAAGGTAAAATCGGTGAATTTGCCATGAAACAGTCCATGAAACGCATGGCGAATAAAATGAAGAAAGCGAAGAAGAAACGTAAGTAAAACAAAGGAAGGCTGCAGAGCTTTCCTTTTTTGGAAAGAAGAAAAAGGTCTATTTTGAATCTGCAAAGAATGATATAATAGTAGAAATAGTCTAACAGGGAGGAATTATGGAAATTGATAATAGATCAATTCGTCTTGGAGATGAGTTAAAGAAAGAATTGAAATCAGAGAGCCGAGTCAAAATTGCAGCAGCAACCTTTTCAATGTTTGCTTATCAGCAGTTGAAAGAGGAATTGGAGAATATTGAAGAGTTAAAATTTATTTTCACAAATCCGACTTTTGTAACAGATGAAACCAAAACAGATTTCCGTGAATACACGATACCCAAAAAAGAACGGGAACAATCGATTTTGGTGGAAAGTATGAACTGAAATTGATGAATGAGCTGACCCAAAAAGCGATTGCTCGTGAATGTGCTGATTGGATCCGAAGAAAAGCGCAATTTAAGTCTATTAATATTGAAACAGATGAAATGCCAATGGTATTCGAATTGAAAATTCGGATGATGTAGTGGCGGTAGATCGTTTGAGAAACTTTGATCGCAAAGAATTAGGATATGAAGCTTCTCTATTTAAAACGAGTAGAAACCTCTATCATGCACCACTTAGTTTAAATTATTTAGATGAATTTGATAATCTTTGGGAAGAAGATGATTATTTTCGTGATGTTACTGAAGAGTTTTTGGAGAATTTAAACCTAGCTCACAAAGAACATTCACCTGAGTTTATTTACTATGTGATGCTATATAATTTATTCAATGAATTTTTAGAAGATATCAATGAAGACTTTTTACCAAATGAAGGGGTTGGTTATACAGAAAGTAAGATTTGGGGGCTGTTATATGATTTCCAAAAGGATGCAGTAAAATCGATCATTTCTAAATTAGAAAAATTTAATGGTTGTATTCTAGCGGATTCGGTTGGTCTAGGGAAGACTTATACAGCTTTAGCGGTCATGACTTATTATGCTTATCGAGGAAAACGTATTTTAGTACTTTGTCCTAAAAAGTTAGAAAATAACTGGAATATGTATCGTCATGATTATGTAAATAATCCAATTTATGATAGACATTTGCTTTATGACGTGCTTTATCATACAGACCTTAGTAGAGATAAAGGACACTCTAATGGAATTGATTTGTCCTTAAATAATTGGCATACTTATGATTTGGTTGTCATTGATGAGTCCCATAATTTTAGAAATGGAGGTTCTAGCGAAAATGACTTATACGAGGGGAGAGAAAATCGATACAGCCGTTTAATGAATCGCATCATAAAGTCTGGTGTTCCTACAAAGGTACTCATGCTATCAGCCACACCTGTTAATAATCGCTTTAATGATTTGAAAAATCAAATTGCTCTAGCCTATGAAGGAGATACGGATCAAATTGATAGTAAATTAGAAACAAAATCATCTATAAATGATATTTTCAGAAATGCTCAATCTGCTTATAATAAGTGGGCTGACCTACCTGCAGAAGAGAGAACAACAGATAAACTCTTATCTACATTAGATTTTGATTTCTTTAAAGTACTGGATAGTGTAACGATAGCCAGAAGTAGAAAACATATTCGGGAATTTTATGATAGAAAAGCGATTGGAGAATTTCCACAGCGCTTAAAACCACTTAATTTTGAACCTGATTTAACGGTTTCAAATCTCGGAATTACCTATAAAAAATTATATCACTTACTTGATAAACTCCAGTTGACTATCTATCAACCATCGATACATATTTACCCATCAAAGAGAGCTAAATACGATAAAAGTAAAGAAGGAGTAATGGGGAATTTAACTCAGTTTGGCCGTGAGTCTGGTATCAAAAAACTGATGATGATTAACCTGCTCAAACGTTTAGAAAGTTCTGTTGCAGCTTTTCGATATACTTTAATAGACGTTGTAAAAGATTATGTAGAAAAGACCTTAAAGGCTATCGAGGAATATGAATTGACAGGATTGGATCATTTATCTCTTGATTCTCATCTTGATGAAGATGATTTTGATTTGGAAGATAGTAATCTCGAGTTCTCTATTGGTAAGAAAAATCGTATTGCTTTACAAGATATGGATTATCGTAGTTGGAAGGTCGAGTTAGAACAAGATTTTGCAGTATTGACAGAGCTGGAAAATTTAATCAGTAAAATAACGCCACAAGAAGACCAAAAACTTCAGACTCTTTTTACCTTGATAGATGAGAAACTAACAAATCCAATCAATGATGGTAATAAAAAGTTGATTATTTTCTCCGCATTTGCGACAACAACGAACTACCTTTATAAACATATTAGTCAGTATGTCTTGGATAAGTATGGTCTTTACACTGCTCAGATTTCAGGTACAAAAGGTTTTGCAACAACTTTGGAAACTAAAAATAAAGACCTCAATTCTTTATTAACTTATTTCTCTCCTAAATCAAAATCTCGTGATGTTTTGTTTCCTGGTGATGAGAGTGAGATCGATCTTTTAATTGCAACAGATGTGATTTCCGAAGGTCAAAACTTGCAAGATGCAGATATGATGATCAATTACGATATCCACTGGAATCCTGTCCGTATTGTTCAACGATTTGGTCGTGTGGATCGAATTGGTAGTCAAAATAAATACATTCAATTGGTTAACTTTTGGCCAAATCTTGAGTTAGATGAGTATATCGATCTTAAGTCTAGGGTTGAATCGAGGATGAAAATTTCGGTCTTGACTTCAACAGCAGATGATAATGTTTTATCTAGTGAAGAAATAGAGGATAATAATTATCGAAGAAAGCAATTAGAACGTCTTAGAGATGAAGTGGTTGATCTAGAGGAGATGAATGATGGTATTTCCATTATGGATTTAGGATTAGAAGATTATCGCATAGACCTTCTTAAGTATTTGGAAGAACATCCTGAGTTAGAAAAAGTTCCGAGAGGTTTGCAAGCTATTTTACCTGCTTCCAATAAAGAATCAGAAGGTGTCATTTTCGTCCTAAAAAATAAAGATCAGATAAAAGGAAAAATAATCAAAATCAGCTTCATCCATATTATATCCTCTACATCAATAGAGATGGAGAATTGCTTTTATCCCCTTCCGAAAGCAAGAAAATATTGGAACACCTTAGTAGCATTTGTCGGGGTCAAAGTAAACCATTAAGTCAAGTAGTAGACAAGTTTAATCGTCAAACAAAAAACGGTAAAGAAATGGTTGTTTATTCGGAATTGCTTCAAGAGGCAATTGATCAACTAATGGAACATGATCAGATTTCAACTATGGATGCCCTATTTAACTTTGGATCTGTTGATTTGATGAATACTAGCATTGAGGGAATGGATGATTTTGAGCTAATTTGTTTCTTCATATTGATGAAAGGGGATTCTGATGATTAGATTTCCGTCCTATACAGCCTTATCAAAACCTCACCTTCTATTTAGACCTCATAAAAAGGGAAATAGTGATTTTTTGATAATCTTAATGTATCTGTGAAAGAAAAGAAGGATTTAAGAGAGCAGATTAAAGCAATTCAAATTACTCATCAGATTGATACAAGTACCACTAATATTCCTGCTGGAAAAAAAGTAAAGCAAATCATGGTTTTAGAAATAGAACTGGAACAAATGGATGTTTCCTTAACTTTATTAGAACAGCTAGATATAAGATTAGGGATTTATACAGCCTTTGTATTAAAATATCCACAAGGTAGAGAAGAACTTCTTATTCATTATAAAGAGCCATTAAGTCAAGAAAAGGATGGCAAGCACTTTAAGATTGTCCGTCGCTTTCAGACGCATGATGATGTAAGCATTGACTTTGAGGGAAATGATTTAGATGGTGTTTATGAGAGTCTTGTAAAAGAAACTGGTAAGAAAGAATTACAAGTTTTAGAAAAAAGTAATCTTAGAAACTCTATTGAACTCAGTGATCAATTAGATAAATTAGAAAAAAAGGCACAACAGTTAAAGAAAAAGATGTATTCTGAAAAATCAATGAGAAAACAAATGGAAATAAAAAGAGACTATCAGGCTACATTGAAAGAAATAGAAGATTTAAAGAAGCAAAATTGATTGTAAATTTTGACAAAGGAAAATCAGAAATTTAGATTAGAGAACTCTTTTGATTTCAACCCCTATTTTTGATAAAATGAAGCTGTAATGTATTAAAAATTAAGCATTACAAAGATAGGATAAGCCAACTTAAATTTTTATAAAATTAAAATTACAAAAGCTTGACAAAGCTAAGAAAGGATACTACCATGAGCACAGCACAGCACAGCACAGCACAGCAAACAGGTGAAAACTCTGGACTTGAGAAATTAACTCTCACTTCAAAAGATGTTTTTACAGATAATATTTCAAAAATTGGTCAACTTTTTCCTGAGGTTCTGACGGAAAAGAGGGATGAATACGGCAAATTACGTCCTGCAATTGACTTTGAGAAACTTAAACAGTTTTTATCAGAGGAAATTGTGGATGATCGAGAATCCTATGAGTTTACTTGGGTTGGAAAGCGTGAAGCTATTGCAGAAGCTGGGCGACCAACTACCAAAACCCTAAGACCAGATCTTGATGAAAGTGTTGACTTTGAAAACAGTGAAAATATCTTTATTACTGGAGATAATTTAGAAGTCTTGAAAATCTTACAAGAATCATATCTAGGAAAAATCGATATGATTTATATCGATCCACCTTATAATACAGGGAAAGATTTTGTATACTCTGATAAGTTCCAGAAAACAGACGAAGAGTTGAAGGAAGATATGGAACTTTTGGATGAAGAAGGACGCCAAGTTATTGGTTTACGACCAAATGAAAAGACTTCGGCCCGCTACCACTCAAACTGGCTCAATATGATGTATCCACGCCTCCGCCTAGCGCGTAATCTCCTCAAGGATTCAGGTGTTATCTTTATCTCTATCGATGATAACGAACAAGCGAATCTTAAAGCTATCTGTGATGAGATATTTGGGGAGGAGAATTTTATAGCAAGTATTACTAGGAATACAAATAGTTCTAAGAACCAAAGTTTATATATTTCGGTAAGTCATGAATATTGTCTAGTTTATTCCAAGGATGAGATAGAATTAGCAAAAAAACATAGTGAAAATAAATGGTCTGTGGATAAGAATAATATAAATGAGTATAAAAAGAGGGTAAAGCAGTTACAAAATGCTGGTTTAAGTAATGAAGAAATTACATATGAATTAAAAGAATTAACGAAGTATCCACGATTCATAGATTTTACCAACTATTGGTACTTTGATGAACGTGGATTATATCGTAAAGGTGATTTAGGTGGCGTAAAAAATGGGAATATGACTCCTCTATTTAATCCTTTAACATGTCAAGAAGACCCTGTTCCTCCTGGTGGATATCGCTATAAAAATGAAAAATTACAAGAACTTGTAATGATAATCGAATTCATTTCCATACAGATGGAAGTTTGCCAACGATAAAGAGATATTTGAATGAAAACTCCAAGCAACGTCCAAAATCCATTATGAGTGATGATCAAAGACCTGATTATGCATTGTTAAAAAATATGGGGATTGAATTTGATAATCCTAAGCAAATGAGTTTTATGACGAGGATATTGAGTATTTTTGATTCCGAAGCAATATTTTTTGATTTTTTTGCAGGCTCTGGAACAACCGCTCATGCAGTCATGCAATTAAATTCTGAAGATGGAGGTAATCGTAAGTTTATCTTGTGTACTTTGGATGAGGAAGTAGTAGATAAGTCATCTAATAAAGAGGCAGGTTTTGAAACAATTGCCCAACTTTCGCAGGAGCGAGTTCGCCTTGCTGCTGCCAAGATTCAGGAGGAGCATCCAGAGTTGGTTGGCAAGCAGGATTTTGGATTTAAGGCTTACAAACTAGATTCTTCTAATTTTAAGGATGTTTCAGCTAGACCTGATCAATTTATTCAAGGAGAACTCTTTGATAGTGTATCCAATATCAAGGAAGGACGTACTGGCCTTGATTTACTTTTCCAAGTTATGCTGACTTGGGGAATGGAACTGTCACTTGCCATTGATATGGAGAAAGTAGCAAGCGCAGAAGTCTATGATGTGGATCAAGGTTCGCTCATGGCTTGTTTTGAAGATGAAATATCAGAAGAAGTCATCCGATATATCGCTCAAGCGCAACCACTCCGTGCCGTTTTCCGTGATAGCTCATTTGCCAATTCAGCAGATAAGATCAACGTAAGTGAAATCTTCAAAGAATTATCACCACATACAAAAGTGAAGGTGGTGTAATGTGAGCGAAATTCTAGATTTTAAAGATCGAGATATAGACTATGAGATTAATTTAAAATGCAATTCGATAGATACTGTAAGGGCAGCTAGAATTAATACAAGTAAAAGATTGTACGAATATGCTGAAAAATGGGAATTGATCTTTTTAGCAATGAGTATCATGTCAACGGGTTTATTAGTGTATTCGCTAATAAACCCTGAAAATAAAGATAGATTAGCTTTGTCGGCTTTGTTTTCCATATACTCTTTGCTTGTCCAGAATTTTGTTGCTAAGTTGAATTATAATGAGAGAGCTCTGAAACTACATTATCATCAGTTAGAATTAGAAGACTTTTTACTTGAATTAAAATCAATTATTTTCCAAAAATCACTTAGTGATGAAGACAAAATAAATAAATACCAACAGATAATGTCAAGGTATCAAATTAGCCTACGGGGAAATGAAAATCATTCAGATTTTGATCACAAGTATGCTAAAAAATATCAGAAGAGAAAATATGGTCAAGGCAATTCACAATCTGACAAGGAATCTAAAGTAACAGATGAGACAAATGAAGATGATAAGAAAAAGTGTTGGCTAAAAAATGCCTTTCTTTATATTGAGAAATTTACCAAGAGACATGATTTTAGTTGGAATAAAATCATTATTTGGTTTCAATATTTATTGATTCCATTAGTTCTTATCTGGTATTTGGTTTTATCCTGAGAGCAAGAAATTTTAAAGAAGAAAATTAATTATGAAACTACAATTTAAAAAACAACAATTCCAGTTGGATGCGGTGAGTGCTATTGCAGATTTATTTCAAGGGCAAGCCAAACATACTGGAGTTCAGTATATGGCAGATCCAGGTCGTCTCAAGTCAGATGAGGTAGATTTGGTTTTAGATGCTTATCGAAATGCACCGATTCAATTGAGTCAAACAAGTATACGAGAAAATGTTCATACTATACAAACTCGTTATGGTTTGCGTCCTTCTGATAAACTATCGATTGATATGATTGCTGGACGAGAAGCTTATAATTTTCCATAGAGATGGAGACAGGAACAGGGAAGACCTACACGTATATCCGTACAATTATGGAGTTGAATAAACGCTATGGCTGGCTTAAGTTTGTTATTGTCGTTCCAAGTGTCGCTATTCGTGAAGGAGTTCTCAAGTCTCTACAGATCATGTCAAGTCACTTTCAGATGGAGTATGGCAAGCAACCACGCTATTTTGTCTACGATTCTTCACGTTTAGGTGATTTGGATAGTTTTGCCAATTCGTCAGACCTTCAAATCATGGTCATCAACTCTCAAGCCTTTAATGCAAAAGGCAAAGATGCGCGACGGATTCATTCCGAACAGGAAAGTTTCCGTTGGCGTCGTCCAATTGACGTCTTGGCAGCTATGAATCCGATTATGATTATTGATGAACCTCAGTCTGTTGAAGGGAAACAGACAAAGGAAAGACTAAAAGATTTTAAGCCATTGTTTACACTACGTTATTCGGCTACCCATAAAGAAAAGCATGATATGGTTTATAGATTGGATGCCATGGATGCTTATAATCAAAAATTAGTGAAGAAGATTGCGGTTAAGGCTATTGAGCAAACTGGGACGACTGGGACACAAGGCTATCTTTATCTACAAGAAATCATTCCACAAAAAACAGGAGCACCCAAAGCCAAAATTGAGTTTGAAGTAAAAACGCAGTCAGGTGTCAAAAGGAAATTGAAGGTGGTGGAAGAACCCTTTGATTTGTACGCTGAATCAGGGAATTTATCTGCTTATAAAGGAATAACCCTTAGTCACTTTGATGCAAGAGAGAACAAACTTCAAGTTGGAGTGACGCAAGAACTTCATGTCGGTGAAGTGATTGGGGAAGTGGATGAGTCGAGCATCAGAAGAATTCAAATCCGAGAGACCATAAAAAGTCATATCGAAAAGGAAAGTAAACTGTACAATCGAAGAATTAAAGTATTATCCCTCTTTTTCATCGATGAAGTGGCCAAGTATAAGCAATATGATGAACATAATGATGCCTATAATGGGGAATACGCTCAGATTTTTGAAGAAGAATACCGAAATCAAGTAAACCAGTTTATCCGAACACAGGAACCAACTCCTTATCGTAGGTATTTGGAGGCTAATCTTGAAGGAAATTCAGTTCATGCTGGTTACTTTTCGGTAGATAAAGTGAAGAAGTCAGATAAGACCATTTTCGTAGATTATAAATCTGCCAGTGAAAAGAAAAGTAATCTTTCAAATGATACCGATGCCTATGACTTGATTATGAAGGACAAGGAGCGTTTATTGAGCTTTGAAGAGCCAGTTCGTTTCCTCTTTTCTCATTCAGCTCTAAAAGAGGGGTGGGATAACCCAAATGTCTTTCAAATCTGTACGCTGAAGCAATCTTCAGCCGAAACCCGTAAACGTCAAGAAATTGGCCGTGGTATGCGTTTGGCAGTTGACCAAAATGGAATTCGTCAGGATTTTGAACTCTTAGGAAATGATGTACATGAAATCAATAAACTGACAGTAATTGCAAATGAAAGTTATGATCAATTTGCTCGAAGTCTACAAGAAGAAATCAAAGAACTCTTAGCAGATCGTCCTGCAAAAGTGGATGTTAGTCTCTTTACAAATAAAGTTCTAACAAATCAAGAAGGACAAACAATACGAATTACCAAGGAACAAGCAGATTCGATTCACTTTGATTTAATTCGACAAGGCTATATAGATCGTGAAGGACAATTGACTACAGAATATTTTACTGCAAAAGAAAATCATCAGTTACAACTGTCTGAAACACTAGCAGGTTATGAGGATAAGCTGGTAGAGATATTGGAGAGCGTTTATCATGCTGGACAGTATGAAATTGAAAATGCCAATCATTCAGTCATTCAATTCTCAAATGAGGTCAATCAAGAAAATATTGCCCGAAAAGAATTCTTAAATCTCTGGAAGCAAATCAATCGTAAGACGAGTTACCAAGTAGAGTTTGATGATGCGGAATTGGTAAAACATTCGGTTGACTATATCAATGAGAAATTAGTCGTTAGCAAACCAAGCTTTCATATAACTCAAGCAAGCGCTACTGAGATGAGCAAGGAAGAAGGCCTCCATCTGACAGTAGCTGAGAATGATCGTCAGCAAGAATATCTAACCGGTTCGCAGATTATGACCAAATATGATTTACTAGGGGAGATTGCTGATCAGACTGGTTTAACACGTAAGCTGGTTGCGGAAATATTAAGTAAAATCTACGTCTATCAATTTGACAAGTTTAAACAAAATCCAGAAGAGTTTATTCTTAAGGTTTCAAAGCTCATTAATGAACAAAAAGCAAGTCAAATTATCAAGCATATTCAGTATAATGTGTTAAATGAAGAGTATGATATGGACTTGTTTTATGACAATCCTGAAACTGCTAACAGATCAGATGATCACTTACTTGAATCCCAAAAAGGAATTTACAATTTTGTAAAAGTTGATTCAAATACGGAGAAGACCTTTAAAGAATCTTTGGAACAATACGAGGATGTTCGTGTTTATGTGAAGTTACCAGGGAAGTTCAGTATTGCTACTCCGCTTGGGAACTATAACCCTGACTGGGCAATCGCCTTCCGTGAAGGAAGTGTCAAGCATATCTATTTTGTTGCAGAAACAAAAGGCTCTATGTCTAGTCTTCAATTAAAACAAGCTGAGCAAGCAAAAATTGCCTGTGCGCGTGCTCACTTTAAAGCATTAGCACAAGCTGGATTGATTAATGACCAGCACATCTATGATGTGGTTTCTAGCTATGAGGAATTATTAAATATTGTAAGATAGGGAGGAAAAAGAAATGGAATTTGTTGTATATCGTAAGGGAAGAGAAGTAGCTGTTTTTCAACGTAGGAGTGATGCAGAGAGATATGTGCGCTCTAAAACTGGATTTTTCGGTGAACCAGATGCTTACTATCAGATTGAACAAAGAGGTTGTTATTTGACAGAAGCAGCTGTAACTTACAAGGGATTAGCAGATGACTGTGATGAATTGATGACTTTGCGAAAATTCAGGGATTCTTATCTAGCTTTTCAAGATGGTGGTCAGGAGGAAATTGAATTCTACTATAAGATGGCTCCTCAAATTGTTGCCAAATTAGAGGAACATCCAAATCGTGAGGAAATACTAGATTCTATCTGGTCAGAACTTGTCTTACCTTGTGTTGCCTTGATTAAAACAGGAGAGAACCAAGCTTGCCATCAATTATATAAAACATATACACTAGAACTATCTCAAAAAGTGGTTCAATAAAACGATTAGAATATACAAAAAGAGTTCGGCTCCTTGCTAACTTGTATAGTGCAGAGGAGCCAGAATTCTATTTTAGATTTCCAATACCAAAACAAGCGTCTCAAGCTAATCGCAAACTCAACTTATATTGAAGATTTTGAGTGGTATGATGATGAGACAAAAGAAGCCAATTTCTCTAGATGGCTTGATGAAATGGTGGGGCTGCAAGGGGTTATTTTTACCCCTTGGGATTTAAGGAACTAAGAAAACTATATAAATAGTATCAACTAACACAAAAAGGAATAATAAAGAAATGAAAGAACTAAATTTTTTGAAATATGCAACTATTGTATTTATGCTTTTTATCTTCTTTTGGGTAAGCTTTGGTGGTTATATCTTAGGAACTCAAGGAAATAATGAAGTAGAAACAGAGCAACAGATAAATAAAAAGATAGAAGATAGTGGATTGAAAGCAGAAATGAAAGACGCTGAGATTTTGAGTAAGTTTTACAATGAAAAAGGCTATTTTATAGTAGTGTACAATGGTACTACAAAAGCCCCAGAAGTCTTCCAAGTTGATTTTTCTGAATGGGAGCTTATGAGTGTGGGTGAGCTGTATTAAAACGCTGTAGGAGGCTTGTGAGAGCCTTCTAGGGGGATGTTAGAAAGAGAGATAAAAAGATAACATGAAAAGAGATAATGGGGATTATAATTTGTTTAAATTTGTAGGGTTTGGGGCTGTAGTGTTTTGCTTATTTATTATTATAGGGTCAAGTTTTGTAACTGTTGGGTTAGATAGTAAAGAGCCTAAAATAGCACAAACAGAAAGCGCAGTAAGTCAAGAAGGCAAGTTACGTACTAATTTAAATGATGGTACAATTTTAGGTAAATTTTGGAATAGTGAAGGGCATTTTGTCGTAGTGTATGATGAGGAAACAAAAGTTGCTAAGATTTACCCAGTGAAGGAAAAGGAATGGGTTGAGTATAGAGTAGGGGAACTATATTAAACAGCGTTAGAGGGGATACACTCACTTCTAAGTATCAAAAAAATGAGCACTTCCGTAATTGGAAATGCTCGTTTTTTGATGTGTTTAGATTCTTAGTCTTTATTTTCGTATGGCAAGATCAAGTTCAAGACGATTCCTGTCATGGCTGATAGGGCAGTACCTGAAAGGGTAACTGGACCAAGTTTAAGGATAGCTCCTCCAAGTCCAAGAACCAACATAGCACTTGCGATGATTAGGTTACGCATTTGACTGAAGTCTACACGTTCTTTGATCAAGACTTTCAAACCATTACTTGCGATAACTCCGTAGAGAAGGATTGACATACCACCAAGTACAGCATTTGGAATAGTTGAAATCAAGGCAGTGAATTTACCAAGGAAGCTAAGGGCAATTGCGATAAAGGCAGCGTTACGGATAACTGAGACAGAAGCGATACGAGTCATACCAATAACCCCTGTATTTTCTCCGTAAGTTGTATTGGCTGGTCCACCAAGGAAGGCAGAAACAGAAGTTGCGATACCGTCACCAAGAAGAGTACGGTGAAGACCTGGTTCTTTCAAGAACTGACGTCCACAGATTTGACCCAAAACAGTATGGTCTCCGATATGTTCAGAAATTGTTACGATAGCGATTGGCAAGATAGCAATGGTTTCTGGACCGAAGTAAAGATTGTATTCTTTAAAGGCACCACCTGTGCTAAATGGCAAGTAGAAACCAGGGATTTCAAACCAGTTAGCTTTAAGAACTGGTGTAAAGTCAACCAAACCAAGAGTTAGTGCGAAGAGGTAACCACCAATAATGGCAAAGAGGAATGGAATGATTCGCAAGAAGCCTTTTCCTTTTGTATTGATAAAGGCAGCAATCAAGAAAGTAACAACTGCTACAAGAGCATTTTTCCAATTCCCATCAGCTACAAGACCAGCGTTGGTAACAGCTGAACCTGCAAGTCCAAGACCGATAACGATGATCATAGGTCCGATGATGATTGGTGGCAAGAGTTTATCAATCCAATTTGTACCTGCAAAACGAACACCAGCAGCCACAAGGACATAGACTAAACCAGTCAAGATAACCCCTGTTTGAGCAGCAGATACATCACCACCCATTTCTTTCATAGCAAGAGACATAGCTGTGATAAAGGCAAATGAAGAACCTAGATAAACTGGAACTTTAAAACCAGTTGAAATCATGTAGATGAGTGTTCCTACACCTGAAGCAAACAGGGCAACAGATACAGGCATTCCCAAAATCAATGGTACCAAGATGGTCGCACCAAACATGGCGAAAACGTGTTGGAAGCTAAGGAGAATTCCTTTTCCAGTCGAAGGACGTTGGTCAACGTCTAGTAACAAATCAACAGTTGATTCTTGTTTCATATAAACCTCACTTTTGGGCATCAAAAAAGAGCCCATTATTTTACAGCAATAGGCCCTCAGAGTAAGACTTCTCTAAAATCTAGACTTTAAAGAGTTTTAAATATTTCTGCGTCTTCGTCACCTCACGGGATGACATTAAAAACCTTTGCTTGTGATAGTATAGCAAAAATTACAAACTTTGTAAATATTTTTTTACTTAAAAATTTAAAGCGGGCGTTTATTGGGCATGCCAGCCTTACGTGGATATTTATTGGTGTTTCCTTTTTCTTTTCTACCACTGTGATGTAGCGCGGATCTCCATTCGGTAGGGCAT
>CAKMOM010000040.1:0-17952 GCA_927910965.1 uncultured Streptococcus sp. | reverse complement strand
TGGTGTCTGATTATCTTTGTTGCCTATATGGTGGCAGGATTTATCTTCTACTTTATTAAGCAAATCTAAGAGAAAGTCATCCTAATACTCTTCGAGAATCTCTTCAAAATCACGTCAGTTTCGCCTTGCCGTATATATAGTTACTGACTTCGTCAGTTTCATTCTACAACCTCAAAAACCATGTTTTTGTAGCTGACTTTCGTCAGTTCTATCTACAACCTCAAAGCAGTGCTTTGAGCAACCTGCGGCTAGCTTCCTAGTTTGCTCTTTGATTTTCATTGAGTATAAGACACAAGGGATTCATTTTCGAGTTTAAGAAGGAGTCTATACACTAAAGAGGCTTCTTCTTTTCTTGCTTGTTTGATAACTATCAAAAGAGACAGAATATTAAGAGAAAATATAGAAAGAGATTTCATGAAACAATTTTTAGAACGGGCCAGTATTTTGGCTCTCTCCCTCGTTTTGATTACGTCCTTTTCCATCTCGAGTGCCCTGCCAGCCATGTTTGACTATTATCAAGGTTATCCTAAGGAACAAATTGAGCTCTTGGCGAGCTTGCCATCTTTTGGGATCATGATTATGTTACTACTAAATGGTTTCTTAGAAAAAATATTTCCTGAGCGCTTACAGATTAGTTTAGGCTTGTTAGTTTTATCACTAAGTGGAACAGCTCCCTTTTGGTATCAAGCCTATCCTTTTGTCTTTGGAACACGGATTCTTTTTGGTTTAGGTGTTGGAATGATTAATGCCAAGGCCATTTCCATTATCAGTGAACGCTATCAAGGAAAAACGAGAATTCAGATGTTAGGGCTACGCGGTTCTGCAGAGGTCGTTGGGGCTTCTCTCATTACCTTGGCAGTCGGCCAATTGTTGGCCTTTGGTTGGACAGCTACTTTCTTAGCTTATAGTGCTGGATTTTTAGTTCTGATCCTTTATCTGCTCTTTGTACCTTATGGAAAAGAAAAGAAAGAAGTCAAGAAAAAAACGAAGGAAGCAAGTCGCTTAACTCGGGAAATGAAGGGCTTGATTTTTATCTTAGCTATTGAAGCGGCGGTTGTAGTTTGTACCAATACAGCTATTACCATCCGTATTCCAAGTCTGATGGTGGAAAGAGGACTGGGAGATGCCCAGTTATCTAGTTTTGTTCTTAGTGTCATGCAGTTAATCGGGATTGTGGCTGGTGTGAGTTTTTCTTTCCTGATTTCAATATTTAAAGAGAAACTGCTCCTCTGGTCTGGTATTACCTTCGGCTTGGGGCAAATTGTGATTGCCTTGTCTCCATCCTTGTGGGTGGTAGTGGCAGGAAGTATTCTGGCTGGCTTTGCCTACAGTGTAGCCTTGACGACAGTCTTTCAACTTGTCTCTGAAAGAATTCCAGCTAAACTCCTCAATCAAGCAACCTCATTTGCAGTTTTAGGCTGTAGTTTCGGAGCCTTTACGACTCCATTCGTTCTAGGTGCAATTGGCTTATTAACTCACAATGGGATGTTGGTCTTTGCTATCTTAGGATCTTGGTTAATTGTAACCTCTATCTTTGTCATGTACCTACTTCAAAAGAGAGCTTAGGATTGGTTTCCTAAGTTTTTCTTTTTTGGATTTTTGTACCCAGACACTATTTGATTTAGGGCCTTGTTTACAGACTAATTTCTTGATAAAATAGAAGTTATGACAAGATATAAAGCAACTATTTCCTATGATGGTTACGTCTTTGCTGGTTTTCAGCGCCAGCCTCATGCGCGTAGCGTTCAGGAAGAAATTGAAAAAACCTTGACCAGGTTAAATAAAGGGCAAGCCATTACTGTTCACGGTGCTGGTAGGACAGATAGTGGGGTTCATGCTCTGGGACAGGTTATTCATTTTGATCTACCTTATCAGATGGATGAGGAGAAGCTCCGTTTTGCTGTGGACACCCAATCCCCTGAAGATATTGATGTGATTTCGATTGAGCTTGTGGCGGATGATTTTCATTGCCGTTATGCTAAGCACAGTAAGACCTATGAGTTTATCGTGGATAGGGGCCGTCCTAAAAATCCTATGCGCCGTCACTATGCCACTCACTTTCCCTATCCACTCGATGTGGAACGCATGCAGATTGCAATCAAAAAGTTAGAGGGAACCCATGATTTTACCGGTTTTACAGCCTCTGGGACTAGTGTAGAGGACAAGGTTCGTACTATTACAGAAGCTAGTCTTAGGGTTGATGAGACAGGCCAGTTTTTGACTTTTACCTTTTCAGGAAATGGTTTCTTGTATAAGCAGATTCGTAATATGGTGGGGACACTGCTCAAAATCGGCAATAACCGCATGCCAGTAGAGCAGATTGACCTCATCTTGGAGAAAAAGGACAGGCAGCTTGCAGGTCCCACTGCAGCACCAAATGGTTTATATTTAAAGGAGATTCGTTATGAAGAATAATCGTATTTTAGCACTTTCTGGAATGATATTTTTAGTGGTGGTGGTTTGTCCGCGGATTTGGCTACCTATACCTTGAACGGCTTGCATGGCTTTGTAGCAGTGACCTGTTTGACAGCCTTGACGGAAAAGGGCTTTGAAGTCTTTCCAACTGACGATACCATTTTTCAACATGAATTAGATAGCTTGCGTGATGTGGAGTTTGGGGGAATTAAGATTGGTCTTCTCCCTACTGTCAGTGTGGCTGAGAAGGCATTGGACTTTATCAAGCAACGCCCAGGAGTGCCTGTGGTTCTGGATCCTGTCTTGGTCTGCAAGGAAGCGCACGACGTAGCAGTTAGTGAACTCTGCCAAGAGTTGATTCGCTTTTTCCCTCATGTCAGTGTGATTACGCCTAATCTTCCTGAAGCAGAATTATTGGCAGGTCAGGAAATTAAAACCTTGGAAGACATGAAAACAGCAGCTCAGAAATTGCATGACTTAGGCGCGCCAGCAGTCATTATCAAGGGAGGCAATCGCCTTAGTCAGGACAAGGCTATGGATGTCTTTTATGACGGACAAACCTTTACAGTCCTAGAAAATCCCGTCATTCAAGGGCAAAATGCTGGTGCAGGTTGTACCTTTGCCTCTAGCATTGCCAGTCACCTAGTCAAAGGTGATGAACTTTTACTAGCAGTAGAAAGCTCTAAGGCTTTCGTTTATCGTTCTATTGCACAAGCAGATCAGTATGGAGTAAGACAATATGAAGCAAACCAAAACAACTAAAATCGCCCTTGTATCCCTATTAACCGCCCTCTCTGTGGTTCTAGGTTATTTCTTAAAAATTCCAACACCGACAGGCATTCTAACTCTTTTAGATGCGGGTGTCTTCTTTACGGCCTTCTACTTTGGTAGTCGTGAAGGGGCTGTAGTAGGAGGACTAGCAGGTTTCTTGATTGACCTCTTATCAGGCTATCCTCAGTGGATGTTCTTTAGCTTGGTTAACCATGGCTTGCAGGGATTTTTCGCAGGATTTAAAGGAAAAACTCAGTGGTTAGGCCTTGTCTTAGCAACGATTGCCATGGTAGGGGGTTACGCCTTGGGTTCTACTTTGATGAATGGCTGGGCTGCAGCTCTACCAGAAATTTTACCAAATTTCATGCAAAATATGGTAGGGATGATTGTAGGATTTATCCTTAGTCAAAGTATCAAGAAGATTAAGTAATGAGGCTGAGTCAAAAGTCTTTCAAATAAGAAAAACGCAATAGTATCAGGTGTTGAAAAACCTTGATACTATGCGTTTTTATTGTGGGAAGATTTTCGAAGAATTTTAATCAAAATAAAGCAAGTCTTTGCTGGTGTTTGTAAAGAGGTCAAAGCCATCTTTGGTAACAACACCACAGTCTTCGATACGGACACCGACTTTACCAGGGATATAGATACCTGGTTCAACAGAGAAGCACATGCCTTCTTCGATGACCATGTCGTTTCCTTCCATGATAGATGGGAATTCATGGACATCCATACCGATACCGTGACCGAGACGGTGGTTGAAGTACTCGCCGTAACCAGCTTTTTCGATGACCTCACGAGCAGCGCGATCCACTTCATGGGCAGTCACTCCTGGCTTGATAAAGTCAAGAGCAGCTTGTTGGGCTTCAAGAGTCAAGTTATAAATGTCTTTCTTGAATTGGTCAGGTTTGCCGACTGCGACTGTACGAGTCATATCTGACGCATAGCCGTTGACTAGAACACCAAGGTCAAAGAGGAGAAGAGCATCATTTTCAACCTTGTTAGCTGCTGGAATACCGTGTGGATTTGCAGCATTATCACCAGTCAAGACCATGGTATCAAAGCTCATTTCATAACCTTCACGCTTCATAGCAAAGTCAATTTGGGCGATGATATCTGTCTCTGTCTTATCAAGAGAAATATTATCAAAGCCAACCTTAACAGCCTTGTCCGCATAGAGACCTGCAACCATCATTTTTTGCACTTCGTCAGCTGATTTGATGAGGCGCATGCGTTGGATACGAGGAGTGAGGTTTTCAAACTCAGCAGTTTCAAAAACGGTTTTTAAACCATGATATTTTGTTAAGATGAGATTGTCAAACTCAACAGCGACACGTTTGAAGTCAAGCTGTGGAAGAGCATGTTTCATTTTTTGCCATGGATTTTCAGAATCCACATAGCCCACAACTGGGAAGGAAACAGTGCTACTTGCACGCTCCACTTCAAGGGCTGGGACAAAGAGGAGAGGTTCCTGATCTGCTAGGACAAAAAGGAACATTTGGCGTTCATGGGGGTCACTGTAAAAGCCAGTGAGGTAATTGATTGTGACGGGGTCAGATACGACAGCGACGTCTAGTTTTTCTGATTCAAGATATGTTACGATTTGTTGTAATTTAGACATATGCTACCTTCTTTCTACCCCTCTATTTTGGCAAAAAAAGTGAGAAAATGCAAGGGAGAAGGGTAAAAGAAAAGACAAAAAGAACTCCGACAAGATGTGGAGTTCTTTTATATAATTCCCATTTGTTTAAGAAAAGTCAGCCTTGCTTTTGACATCACTGTATTCTTCAGCGATTTCTTGGCTGAGAATATCTTCATAGGCAGGGAGTTGGATGTCCTGACCATATTTCTTCTTGAGGGCAGTAGTGACTAGGCGATAAGCTAGATTGGCATTACGAGAGAGGATAGGCCCGTGGAAGTAAGAACCAAAGACATTTTTATAATGAACGCCTTCGCCGACTTTTTTCTTCGTTATTTCCATTTCCATAGACAACCTGTCCCAGTGGTTTTTGATCATCTGAGAGGAAGGTACGGCCCTGATGATTCTCAAATCCATAGTAGGTTTCATTGAAATCTTCATTATGAATCTTGATGTCACCGATAAAACGGTTATTGGTCTGATTGAGCGTGTAGTGGCCCATGACCCCTAGTCCTTCGATGCGTCTCCCTGAAGCTTCAACATAATATTGGCCCAATAGTTGGAAACCACCGCAGATAGCCAGAACCACACCGTCGTTTTGGATGTAGTTGTCAATGCTCTCTTTTTTAGCAGGTAGGTCGTCTGCAATGATACTCTGTTCAAAGTCTTGACCACCACCGAAAAAGGCAATGTCGTAGTGATTTTCATCAAAGTTATCATGGAGAGAAACGATGTCAACCGTCACATGGGCTCCCAGTTTTTCAGCCACATACTTGAGCATGAGGATGTTTCCATTGTCCCCATAGGTATTCATGAGATTTCCGTAGAGGTGGGCAATGTTGAGCTGATAGGGGTAATTGCCAGCTTTTGAGGAAAGTGAAGTATAAACCATTAGTTCATCTCCTTTCTAACAATCTGACGACTAGCCAGCAGTTCGCGGAATTCAAGCATAGCAGTATAGGTAGCTAGAATATAAGCATGCTTGCAGTCTTGGTTTTCAATTGTCTTAAGAACTTGTTCCAGATTGCTTGTTTCAGTGATTTTCTCAGCTGGATAGCCTGTCACTCGGAGACGACGAGCGATTTCAGAATGGCGAACACCGCCAGCGTTGATTTCAGGAATGTCCATGTCAGTGATTTGTTCAAAATCAGCATCCCAGATCCAGCTGGTATCAATACCGTCTGCATAGTTGGCATTTAGGAGAACAGATAGGCTAAATGGATAAGGAGCTAGTTTAATCATCTCGATAGCTTGGGTCGCACCGACTGGATTTTTAATCAAGACGAGGGTGCATTCCTTATCACCGATATGGAAGGTTTCCTGGCGTCCAAATACAGCACGGCTCTTATCAAATCCCTGCTTGATTAGTTGCGAATCTGCGCCAAGGAAACGGGCAATGGCAACTGCAGCTAGGGCGTTGTAGATATTGTAGAGACCACCGATTTGAATACCGTATTCTTGACCGTCAATGACAAAGCGAGAGCGATTGTTGGTCAACTCAACCAGTTCTGTCAAGCGATAATCGAGGTCAGGACGTTTACATCCACAGCCTTCACAGATATAGGCACCCAAGTTTGCATAGGTATTATGCTCATATTTGAGGATGCCTTGGCAGTCAGGACAGAGAATCCCTTCGGTATTATAGTGAGCAGCTGGGCTGGGCCTTTCTCCAAGTCAAAACCAAAATACTGTACAGGATTTGGAATAGCTGGCTTGTAGAAAAGTGGACTGTCTCCATTAAGGAGGACAGTAGCTGTAGGTACCTTACGAATGGCATCCAAAATCATCTTGTAAGTTGTGTAAATCTCACCATAGCGGTCCATCTGGTCACGGAAGATATTGGTGATAACAAAAAGGCTTGGCTGGATATAGTCACAGATACGAGATAGACTGGCTTCGTCGATTTCTAGGACGGCAATATTTTTCCCAGTTTTAGAAGACTTGGCTGTTAAGAAGGTTGTCGCAATCCCTGTAATCATGTTGGCACCGCTTGGGTTGGTAAGAACCTGACCATAAACCTCTTTTAAAATGCCGACAGTTAGGGCAGTTGTCAAGGTTTTTCCGTTGGTTCCAGTGACCACGACAATCTCGTAGTTCTTAGCTAGGTTTTGTAAAATATCTTTATCAAATTGAAGGGCGACTTTTCCTGGGAGCGTACTTCCACGACCAAGACGGCTTAAAACAAAGTGGGAAGAACGCCCAGCAAGAAGGCCTAAAGTAGTTTTTAATTTCATATTTCTATTATATCATAAAAGAGGGAAAAGACAGATTTGAGGTTCCGCAGAAGTAAAAACAGCCCACAGAGGGCTGTTAGTTAAGATGAGATTTGAACTTAAATCGCAAACAAGTCATTCAAGTTCTCAGCCAAGGTTGGGTGAGTGAAGATTTGTTTTGTGAAGTAAGTGTAAGGAATCTTGTTGTCCATAGCAACAGTGATGATGTTGATGATTTCTTGAGAACCTTCTGAGAAGATGCTTGCTCCAAGAATTTCTTTTGTTTCAGTATTCACAACAGCTTTGAAAGCTCCACGAAGGTCTCCATTTACGTGACCACGAGGCATGGCTGCGACAGGAATTTCCTTAACGGCGTATGGAAGTTTCAAATCAGCTGCTTGGCTTTCAGTCAAACCAACTTGTGAAAGTGCAGGTGTGATGAACATGGTATTTGGTACATTGAGACGGTCTTCAAGTGTGTAGCTGCCATCTCCAGCAAGGTAGCTGTAAACAACACGGAAGTCATCAAGTGAAATGTAAGTAAATTGAAGTCCACCGTTGACATCTCCAACTGCAAAGACACCAGGAACGTTTGTTTGACAATGTTTGTCTACTTTAATAGCACCACGTTCAGTTAGTTCAATATCTGTATTTTCAAGTTGAAGTGGTTCTACATTTGGTTTGCGTCCAGTTGCGTAGAGAAGGGCATCGAAACGGTAAGTTTCGTTTTCAGTTACGACAAGCACTTGGTCACCGTCGTTTTTAATTTCAGTAGTACGGATGTTTTGAAGCAATTCAATGCCGTCTTCTTCCATGTATTGTTTAGCAAGAGCAGCGATTGAAGGTTCTGCACGAGGAAGGAAAGTATCCAAGGCATCTAGAACTGTAACCTTGCTTCCAAGTTTGTTGTAAAGACCAGCAAATTCAAGACCGATATTTCCGCCACCAAGGACTCCAAGTTTTTCAGGCAATTTGTCCAAGTTTTGGATCCCTGTTGAGTCAAAGACGTTTTTGCTTGTAGCAAGTCCAGGGATTGGCAAGACGTTTGAAACAGCACCAGTGTTGATGACGATTGTTTCAGCAGTCAGTTCTTTCTTTTCATCACCAGCTTGGATTTCGATGACTTTATTTGAAAGGAAGTGAGCTTCCGCATCAAAGATATCTACGCCTGTACCAGCAACAGTCGCATAGTTTTTACCGTTGAGGCGACCAGTGATAGTATTTTTGGTAGCAATCACTTCTTCAAAAGACAAGTCCTTTTCAGCAGCAACTAGCAAAGTCTTAGTTGGGATACAACCGATGTTGATACAAGTTCCGCCGTACATGGCTTTGCTACGTTCAATGAGGGCAACTTTTTTTGCCAGCTGAAGCCAATTTACCTGCTAATGTTTTACCAGCTTTACCAAATCCGATAACGATTAAATCATAAGTTAACATTTAGAGTTCCTCCTATTCGATTTTCATTCTAGCACAAGAAAAAAACTTTTGCACAATTCTGCTACGAAAAAGATAGAAAAAAATAAAAAACGCTTTCTAGACAAAAAACTAGTAATTTTTCAACAGTCTTGATAAACTAAAATCCTATCTATTTTTATATAAAATAGAATAAATGTTCGAAAATAGGAGGTTTTATGAAATCGAATCGTTATATTATTGCCTTTTCTGGAGTTATTTTGCACTTAATGTTGGGGTCCACTTATGCCTGGAGTGTTTATCGCAACCCTATTATTGAAAAAACGGGATGGGATCAGGCTTCTGTTGCCTTCGCCTTTAGTCTAGCAATCTTTTGTTTGGGCTTATCAGCTGCATTTATGGGACGTTTGGTGGAAAAATTTGGTCCGAGAGTCATGGGGAGTCTATCTGCTTTTCTATACGCAGGTGGAAATATCTTAACAGGATTTGCAATAGACCGTCAGGAACTGTGGTTGTTGTATCTAGCTTATGGCATTTTGGGTGGGCTTGGTTTGGGAGCAGGCTATATTACTCCTGTGTCAACGATTATAAAATGGTTTCCTGATAAACGTGGTCTCGCAACAGGTTTAGCGATTATGGGGTTTGGTTTTGCTTCTTTATTGACTAGTCCTATAGCGCAACATCTCATCGCAGGGGTAGGGCTTGTAGAAACTTTTTATATTTTAGGAGCAAGTTACTTTATTATCATGCTACTAGCTTCACAATTCATTAGGCGTCCAAAGGAGCAAGAACTTGCAATCCTATCTGCTTCAGGGAAAGAAAAATAGCCTCTCTGACGCAAGGAATGACTGCAAATCAGGCTTTAAAAAGCAATCGGTTTTATATACTTTGGATTATTTTCTTTATCAACATAGCTTGTGGATTAGGTTTGATTTCAGCGGCATCGCCAATGGCACAGGAGATGGCTGGCTTGTCTACAAGTCATGCAGCAGTAATGGTGGGTATTTTGGGGATTTTCAATGGATTTGGTCGCTTGCTCTGGGCGAGCTTATCTGACTATATCGGGCGTCCTCTAACCTTTAGTATATTACTGCTTGTCAATCTTTTCTTTTCTCTCTCACTTTGGCTCTTTACAGATTCCGTTTTATTTGTAGTCGCTATGTCTATTTTGATGACTTGCTATGGATCTGGTTTTTCTTTGATTCCAGCTTATCTCAGTGATATTTTTGGAACCAAGGAATTGGCCGCTCTGCATGGTTATATTTTAACAGCTTGGGCAATGGCTGGTTTAGCAGGACCTATTTTATTGGCAGAGACTTATAAAATGGCTCATTCGTACACACAAACCTTGTTCGTTTTTATCATTTTATATAGTATCGCCTTGGCTTTGTCTTATTATCTAGGTCGTTCAATCAAAAAGGAAAACCAAAAAGCGTTTACATGACATTATCAATGGATTGGGCTATCTTTTGCTTCTCTCTTGTGTTATACTAGATAGGTTGCAAAGAAAACAGTACTTTTCTTTTGTGGAAAAGAAGCAACACGATTTTATATCCAGTATATGAAAATACGTCATAAAAAGAAAAGTATAAACTAAGCCCTATAGGGTGGCTTCGCACCACCTTTAGAAAGAAGAATAACGTGAAATTTAATGAATTAAACTTGTCTGCTGATTTGCTAGCAGAGATTGAAAAAGCTGGTTTTGTAGAAGCCAGTCCGATCCAAGAACAAACTATTCCCTTGGCCCTTGAAGGCAAGGACGTTATCGGTCAAGCTCAGACTGGTACAGGAAAAACTGCAGCCTTTGGCTTGCCTACCCTTGAAAAAATCCGTACAGAAGAAGCGACCATCCAAGCTTTGGTTATCGCTCCAACACGTGAACTTGCTGTCCAAAGTCAAGAGGAACTCTTCCGCTTTGGCCGTAGTAAGGGAGTCAAAGTCCGCTCAGTATATGGCGGATCAAGCATTGAAAAACAAATTAAGGCTCTTAAATCTGGTGCTCATATCGTGGTGGGAACTCCTGGTCGCCTTTTGGACTTGATTAAACGCAAGACCTTGAAATTACAAGATATTGAAACTCTTATCCTTGACGAAGCGGATGAAATGCTCAACATGGGCTTCCTTGAAGACATTGAAGCTATCATCTCCCGTGTCCCTGAAAGCCGTCAAACCTTACTTTTCTCAGCAACTATGCCAGATGCTATCAAACGTATCGGTGTTCAGTTTATGAAAGAACCTGAGCATGTGAAGATTGCAGCTAAGGAATTGACAACAGAATTGGTTGACCAATACTATATTCGTGTTAAAGAACAAGAAAAGTTTGATACCATGACTCGTCTCATGGATGTGGAACAGCCTGAGCTTGCTATCGTATTTGGTCGTACAAAACGTCGTGTAGATGAATTGACTCGTGGTTTGAAAATCCGTGGCTTCCGTGCAGAAGGAATTCATGGTGATTTGGACCAAAACAAACGTCTTCGTGTCCTTCGTGACTTCAAAAATGGTAATCTCGATGTTTTGGTTGCGACAGACGTTGCAGCGCGTGGGTTGGATATTTCAGGTGTGACCCATGTCTATAACTACGATATTCCACAAGATCCTGAAAGTTATGTTCACCGTATCGGTCGTACAGGTCGTGCTGGTAAGTCAGGTCAGTCTATTACCTTCGTTTCACCAAATGAAATGGGCTACCTTCAAATCATTGAAAACTTGACTAAGAAACGCATGAAAGGTCTCAAACCTGCAAGTGCAGAAGAAGCCTTCCAAGCTAAAAAACACGTAGCTCTCAAGAAAATCGAACGTGATTTTGCAGATGAGACTATCCGTGCCAACTTTGAGAAATTTGGTAAGGATGCTCGTAAGCTAGCTGCCGAATTTACTCCAGAAGAATTGGCAATGTATATCTTGAGTCTGACTGTTCAAGACCCAGATAGTCTTCCTGAAGTGGAGATTGCACGTGAAAAACCACTGCCATTTAAACCATCAGGTAATGGCTTCGGTGGTAAAGCTAAGGGAGGTCGTCGTGGAGATGACCGTCGTGATAATCGCCGTGGAGACAACCGTCGTGGTGGTCGTCGTGATGATTTCAAAAAAGGAAGTCGTGGCAATGATCGTTTTGATAAGGAAAAACGTTACCGTAAGGATAATAAAAAACCACGCAATACTTCAAGCGAAAAGCAAACAGGCTTTGTTATTCGTAACAAGGGCGATAAATAAGAAAAAGCGGTTCAAAATGAATCGCTTTTTTATATAAGGAGACCGAATGGAAAAGAAAGATAAATAGATATATTATCTTCTTGTAATATTATAATATACAAAAAAGGGAGCTTGTCAATAGAAAAGAAGCAATTTAATTAAAAAATATTCTTGTTTTTTAAATTGCAATTAAATAAGCAATTTTCAGATAATAATTGAAAATTCAAGCTGTTTATGTTATAATGATAGCGATTATATTCGAGGTGAAAAATGGCACATTTATTAGAAAAAACTAGAAAAATTACTTCTATCCTGAAGCGCTCAGAGGAGCAGTTGCAGGAAGAACTTCCCTACAATGCGATTACCCGTCAATTGGCAGACATTATTGACTGTAACGCCTGCATCGTCAATAGCAAGGGACGTCTTCTTGGCTATTTTATGCGTTATAAAACCAATACAGATCGTGTAGAGCAATTCTTCCAAACTAAGATATTCCCAGATGACTACATTCAAGGTGCGAACATGATTTACGATACAGAAGCCAATCTGACGGTTGATCATGATTTGAGTATTTTCCCTGTGGAGAGTCGTGCAGACTTTCCAGATGGTTTGACGACTATTGCACCGATTCATGTATCAGGGATTCGCCTTGGTTCTTTGATTATTTGGCGCAATGATAAAAAATTCGAAGACGAGGATTTGATCCTTGTTGAGATTGCGAGTACCGTTGTTGGAATTCAACTCCTTAACTTCCAGCGTGAAGAAGATGAGAAAAATATCCGTCGCCGTACTGCTGTTACCATGGCGGTTAACACCCTTTCTTACTCCGAACTCCGTGCTGTTTCAGCAATTTTAGGGGAATTAAATGGAAATGAAGGTCAGTTAACTGCGTCTGTGATTGCAGACCGTATCGGAATCACCCGTTCTGTGATTGTCAATGCCCTTCGTAAACTTGAGTCTGCAGGGATTATTGAAAGTCGCTCACTTGGAATGAAGGGAACCTATCTTAAGGTCTTGATTACAGATATTTTTGAAGAAGTGAAGAAAAGAGATTACTAATGACTAAGGCTTTAATTTCGATTGATTATACAGAAGATTTTGTGGCTGATAGTGGAAAATTGACAGCAGGCGCTCCAGCTCAGGCAATTTCAGATGCCATCAGCAAGGTAACTCGATTGGCTTTTGAACGTGGAGACTATATCTTCTTTACCATCGATGCTCACGAAGAAAATGATTGTTTCCATCCAGAAAGTAAATTATTTCCTCCTCACAATTTGATTGGGACTAGTGGACGCAATTTATATGGAGATTTGGGGACCTTTTATCAAGAGCATGGTTCAGACAGTCGAGTCTTTTGGATGGATAAACGCCATTACTCAGCATTTTCAGGGACTGATTTGGATATCCGTCTGAGAGAGCGTCGAATTTCTACAGTTATTTTAACCGGAGTCTTGACGGATATCTGTGTCCTGCATACAGCCATAGATGCCTATAATCTAGGATATGACATCGAGATTGTTAAACCAGCTGTTGCTTCCATCTGGCCTGAAAATCATCAATTTGCCCTAGGTCATTTCAAAAATACACTCGGAGCTAAGTTAGTAGATGAAAATCTAAATGAACTTTCTGAGTAATTTGGTTGATGAAATGAAAAAAATTGAAAAAAAGTGTTGACAAGCATCCTAAAAGTTGATATACTAGTAAAGTAATCGACGCGGGGATGGCGGAATTGGCAGACGCGCAGGACTAAGGATCCTGTGACCGCTTTAGGTCGTGAGGGTTCAAGTCCCTCTCTCCGCATAGGATAAGAGTTAGCTTAAGCTAGCTCTTTTTTTCATATAATTCAAGTAGAGCAAAAAATTTTGCTCTTTTTTGTATTTCATAAACATTTCATATTTGGATTTTATAATAGTCTTACAAATATGGAGGTGACAAATGAATCCAATCCAAAGAGCTTGGGCTTATGTCAGCAGAAAACGACTGAGAAGTTTTATTTTATTTCTGATTTTATTGGTCCTATTGGCTGGAATTTCAGCCTGTTTGACTCTGATGAAGTCCAACAAAACAGTTGAAACCAATCTTTACAAATCACTCAATACATCTTTTTCTATTAAGAAGATAGAAAATGGTCAGACCTTCAAGTTGTCAGACCTAGCATCTGTAAACAAGATTAAGGGACTGGAAAATGTTTCTCCTGAACTCGAGACGATTGCAAAACTAAAAGACAAGGAAGCGGTGAGTGGCGAGCAGAGCGTGGAGCGTGATGATTTGTCAGCTGCAGACAAAAACTTGGTTAGCATAACGGCTCTTGAGGATTCATCTAAGGATGTGACCTTTACCAGCTCGGCTTTCAACTTAAAAGAAGGGCGACACCTTCAAAAAGGAGATTTCAAGAAAATCTTGATCCACGAAGAGTTGGCTAAGAAGAACGGTCTTTCGCTTCATGACAAGATTGGCTTGGATGCTGGACAGTCAGAATTTGGCAAAGGGCAAACAGTGGAGTTTGAGATTGTAGGAATCTTTTCTGGTAAAAAACAGGAGAAATTCACAGGCTTGTCTTCTGATTTCAGTGAAAACCAGGTCTTTACAGATTATGAGAGTAGCCAAAGCCTTTTGGGTAATAGTGAACCTCAAGTCACTGCAGCTCGCTTCTATGTAGAAAATCCTAAGGAAATGGACGGACTCTTGAAGCAGGTGGAAAATTTGGCTTTCGAAAATAACGGCTACCAAGTTGAGAAAGAAAACAAGGCCTTTGAACAAATCAAGGATTCAGTTGCAACCTTCCAAACCTTTCTGACCATTTTCCTTTATGGGATTATGATAGCAGGAGCAGGAGCCTTAATTTTGGTCTTGTCTCTCTGGTTGAGAGAAAGAGTCTACGAAGTGGGGATTTTACTTGCACTTGGAAAAGGCAAGAGCTCGATCTTCCTACAATTCTGTTTAGAGGTTATTTTGGTATCTCTTGGAGCTTTACTTCCAGCATTTGTTGCAGGAAACGCAATCACATCTTACCTACTCCAAACCCTACTTGCAAGTGGAGATCAGGCAGCCTTACAAGATACGCTAGCCAAAGCAAGCGGTTTATCAGCCAGCATCCTATCTTTTGCAGAATCCTATGTCTTTCTGTTGTTGATTAGTTGCTTATCTGTAGCCCTTTGTTTCCTATTCTTATTTAGAAAATCACCTAAAGAAATTTTATCATCTATTAGTTAAGAAGGAGAAATCATGACTTTATTACAATTACAAGATGTTACCTACCGTTATAAGAACACTGCTGAAGCAGTCCTATATCAGATCAATTATAATTTTGAACCCGGGAAATTTTACAGTATTATTGGTGAGTCAGGAGCAGGAAAATCCACACTCTTGTCCCTACTTGCTGGTCTAGATAGTCCTGTTGAAGGTTCTATCCTTTTTCAAGGAGAGGACATTCGTAAGAAGGGTTATTCTTACCATCGTATGCACCATATTTCCCTGGTCTTTCAAAATTATAATTTGATAGATTATCTTTCTCCACTGGAAAATATCCGCTTGGTCAATAAAAAGGCAAGCAAGGATACGCTCCTTGAGCTTGGTTTGGATGAAAGTCAGATTAAGCGGAATGTTCTCCAGTTATCAGGTGGTCAACAACAACGTGTTGCCATTGCTCGCAGCTTGGTATCAGAAGCTCCGGTTATTCTAGCTGATGAGCCAACAGGAAATCTAGATCCTAAGACTGCTGGAGATATTGTCGAACTGCTCAAATCACTTGCCCAGAAAACAGGTAAATGTGTCATTGTCGTAACCCACAGCAAAGAAGTGGCGCAAGCATCAGATATCACACTTGAGTTGAGGGATAAGAAACTGACTGAAACTCGCAATACTAGTAAATAATTTAAGCTTGTTTTGATAGGATTATAAAACAAAATCTAGAAAGGGAACCTATGTTACACAACGCATTTGCCTATGTTACAAGGAAGTTTTTCAAATCGATTGTCATCTTCCTGATTATTCTCCTCATGGCTAGCTTGAGTTTGGTCGGCTTGTCCATCAAGGGAGCTACTGCCAAGGCTTCTCAGGAGACATTTAAAAATATCACCAACAGCTTCTCCATGCAAATCAATCGTCGCGTTAATCAAGGAACGCCACGTGGTGCTGGGAATATCAAGGGTGAGGATATCAAAAAAATCACCGAAAACAAGGCCATCGAGTCTTATGTTAAACGCATTAACGCTATCGGAGATTTGACTGGATATGAACTTATCGAAACTCCAGAAACCAAGAAAAATCTGACACCTGACCGTGCCAAACATTTTGGAAGTAGCTTGATGATTACAGGTGTCAATGACTCTTCTAAAGAAGACAAGTTTGTCTCTGGTTCTTACAAGCTGGTCGAAGGTGAGCACCTAACCAACGATGACAAGGACAAGATTCTCCTGCACAAGGACTTGGCAGCCAAACACGGCTGGAAAGTCGGGGATAAGGTTAAACTAGACTCCAATATCTACGATGCAGACAATGAAAAAGGAGCCAAGGAAACAGTTGAAGTGACAATTAAGGGACTCTTTGATGGTCACAATAAGTCGGCAGTAACCTACTCCCAAGAACTATACGAAAACACAGCTATCACAGACATCCATACGGCTGCAAAACTTTATGGATACACAGAAGACACAGCTATTTATGGAGACGCAACCTTCTTTGTAACAGCGGACAAGAACTTGGATGATGTCATGAAAGAATTGAATGGCATCAGTGGTATCAACTGGAAGAGCTATACACTCGTTAAGAGTTCTTCTAACTACCCAGCTCTTGAGCAATCCATCTCTGGTATGTACAAGATGGCCAACCTCCTCTTCTGGGGCAGCTTGAGTTTCTCCGTTCTTCTCCTTGCCCTCTTGCTCAGCCTTTGGATCAATGCCCGTCGCAAGGAAGTGGGTATTCTCCTCTCTATTGGTCTCAAGCAGGCAAGTATCTTGGGTCAATTCATCACTGAATCCATCTTGATTGCCATCCCTGCTCTTGTTGCATCCTATTTCCTAGCCAACTACACTGCCCGTGCAATCGGAAACACCGTTCTTGCCAATGTTACTTCAGGTGTTGCTAAGCAAGCCAGCAAGGCAGCTCAAGCCTCTAACCTTGGTGGCGGTGCAGAAGTGGATGGCTTTAGTAAGACTTTATCGAGCCTAGATATTTCTATTCAGACATCAGACTTTATCATCGTCTTCGTCCTTGCCTTGGTTCTAGTGGTTCTCGTTATGGCGCTTGCATCAAGCAATCTCCTCAGAAAACAACCAAAAGAGCTCTTGCTGGATAGTGAATAAGTTTGAAAAAATTAGTCTGGAATAAAGATTGCATCTTGTTTTTCTATTCCAGAATGGTGGATAGAGAATGGATATTTAACAATACAAAATAGAGCCGAAAGCAGTGGTGAAAATCATTGCTTTCAGTTGCTTTCTTTGTACTTTAGTGTTTAAATATGATATACTAAAGCTATGGAATTTATTAGAAAGGAATTTCACAACTTATATATGGAATTGTGCATAAAAATCTATAGAAATCTTATCTTGAAAATAGATAGATAAATCTGTAGAAGCCTATCCATATCGCAAACATAGGCTAGTAGACCTAGGCAGGGTTTACTTTGGAAAATATAGAATAGTGAGGAAAAATAAACATTATGAGACAAACAAATGTTAGAGGAAGCTTGTCCCTCCGTGGTTTTAGAAAATTGAGAACTGGTGCAATTGTTGCGACAGGTGTGATTCTACTAGGTCTGGGCTTTTTAGCTCCAACTGTATCAGCTAATGAACAAGATGGTGTCTGGGTAGCCAGAACAGTTGCAGAAGTAAAAGCTGATATTCAAAATATAAACAATTTATCACACTACACAATTAAGTGGGGAGATACACTGAGTGCTATTAGTGGGGCAACGGGGCTATCTGTTGATAGTTTGGTTGAGATAAATCGTATTGCAAATAGAGATTTGATTTTTGCTAATAATAAATTGTATTTTAGCGAAGAAGCTTTTCTAAAAGATGGAAATACAGAAGTAAAAAGACAGCAAGTGTCGATTGATAATTCTGGTAGCCGTCAAAGTTATGAAGTTGAAACAAAGACAGATACTGTAACTGGAGAGCAAACTACTACTGTTAAACAAACTACTACTGTTAAACAAACGACACCAGTAGTTGTGGAAACATCAGCAGTATCAGCACCGAAATCAGAAACCTCAGTCTCAGTTGCGCCAAAAGTGGAAGAGCCATCGACACCAGCACCAAAAGCGGAAGAGCCAGCAACACCGGCACCGAAAGAAGAGACTCCATCGAC